>NZ_JBQTIN010000021.1:0-18469 GCF_052388015.1 Sphingosinicella sp. | reverse complement strand
ATGAACGACGCCCTTACCCCCAAGGCGGTTGTCGCCGCCCTCGACGCCCATATCATCGGCCAGGACGAGGCGAAGCGCGCCGTCGCGGTGGCCCTGCGCAACCGCTGGCGCCGCCAGCAGCTCGAGCCCGAGCTGCGCGAGGAGGTGACGCCCAAGAACATCCTGATGATCGGGCCCACCGGCTGCGGCAAGACCGAGATCAGCCGGCGGCTGGCCAAGCTCGCCGACGCGCCGTTCGTGAAGGTCGAGGCGACCAAGTTCACCGAGGTCGGCTATGTCGGCCGCGACGTCGAGCAGATCGCCCGCGACCTGGTCGAGGAGGCGGTGCGGCTGGAGAAGGAGCGGCGGCGCGAGAAGGTGCGCGAGGCGGCCTCAGAGGCGGCGATGGAGCGGCTGCTCGACGCGCTGACCGGCAAGGGCGCCAGCGTCGCCACCCGCGAGAGCTTCCGCGCCCGGCTCACCGACAACAGCATGAACGACGCCGAGGTCGAGGTGGAGCTGAACGACCAGCCGACGACCCCGTTCGAAATCCCCGGCATGGGCGGCCAGGTCGGCATGATCAACCTCTCCGACATGATGGGCAAGGCCCTGGGGCAAACCCCGCGCAAGAAGCGCAAGCTGCGCGTCGCCGAAGCCTGGGACAAATTGGTCGAGGAGGAGCAGGATAAACGCCTCGACAGTGACGACGTCAATCGCGTCGCGCTGAGGGATGCCGAGGCGAACGGCATCGTCTTCCTCGACGAGATCGACAAGATCGCGGTCAGCGACGTGCGCGGCGGCAGCGTGTCGCGCGAAGGCGTGCAGCGCGACCTCTTGCCGCTGATCGAGGGCACCACGGTCGCGACCAAATATGGGCCGATGAAGACCGACCATATCCTCTTCATCGCCAGCGGCGCCTTCCATGTCGCCAAGCCGAGCGACCTGCTGCCCGAGCTGCAGGGCCGGCTGCCGATCCGGGTCGAATTGAAGGCGCTGACCGAGGCGGATTTCGTCCGCATCCTCTCCGACACCCGCGCCAGCCTCGCCGAGCAATATCGCGCCTTGCTCGCCACCGAGGAGGTGACGATCGAGTTCACCGAGGACGGCATCCGCGCCCTCGCCCGGATCGCCGCCGAAGTGAACGAGAGCCTCGAAAATATCGGCGCCCGCCGCCTCCAGACGGTGATGGAAAAACTGCTCGAGGAGATCAGCTTCGACGCCGAGAATCGCCGCGGCGAGCGGCTGACCATCGACGCCGCTTATGTCGAGACCCAGCTCGCCAGCATCGCCCGCGACACTGACCTCAGCAAATATGTGCTCTGACATGCGTTCTTGATCTGTTCGTCATCTTCGCCTAGCCTGAGGGCGACTCGGATGGAGGCAGAGATGAACGAAGGCGGCTGTCATTGCGGCGCGATCCGTTATCGGGTGGAAGGCGCGCCCATCCACGCGGCGCTCTGCCATTGCACCGATTGCCGCCGCCATGCCGGCGCGCCGATGGTGGGCTGGACCCTGTTCGGCAACGACCGGTTCGCGGTCACGAAAGGCGAGGCCAAGGTCTATGCCTCGTCCGAGCATGGCCGCCGGCATTTTTGCGCGGATTGCGGCACCGGCCTGTTCTATACCAATGAGACGATCTTCGCCGGCCAGACCGACGTGCAGGTGGCGACGCTGGACGATCCCGACGCGTTGCCGATGCAGGCCCAGATCCAGACCGCGGAACGGATCGGCTGGATGAAGGCGGCGCACGATCTGCCGGCGTTCGAGCGCTTTCCCTCGCAGGCCTGATTCCCGCTCGCCGCCTAACCGCAACGACTCGTCGTTTCGGCTTGCACCCCGAAGGGGTGGTTGCCGCGTTAACCCTCCGAACTCACCCTCGGAGGATAAAATGACCTTTAAGATCAAGCTGTTGTCTGCCGCCGCGTTGCTCGCTTTTCCGGCCGTCGCCGGAGCGCAGACGCCGACGCCGCCGCCCGCCACGACGATGGAGAATGTGAACCAGGCGGTCCAGCAGGCGCGGGACGCCAATCCGCCCGCCAATCCGCCGGCCGGCGAGCAGGTCGCCGACGAGCAGCCGCGTCAGGCCGAGGCGACCCCGCCGCAACCGGCCGCCCAGCCGCCGGTGAACCAGGACGACGCGCCGCCGGCCCCGTCCGCCACCCAGGCCCAGCCGCCGGCCGGCACCCAGACCCAGCCGCCGGCCCAGCAGGCCGCGCCGCCCGCGGAGCAAGCTGCCCCGCCGGCTCAAGCGCAGCCCAGCGCGCAGACGCAAGCGCAGCCGAGCGCGCAGGCACAGACCGGCGCGACACGGGTCGCGACCGCGGCTGATGTGACGACGGGCGCGCAGGTCCGCGACACGGCGGGCGCGCCGGTCGGCACGGTCGAAACCGTCGACGCCGACAGCGCCGTGGTCAGCACGGGCGCGGTCCGGGCGGACATTCCGATCACCAGCTTCGGCCATAACGGCCAGGGCCTGGTGCTGGCGATGACCCGCGAACAGCTCGAAGCCGCGGCCCGCGCCGCCCAGCGCACGCCAACCTCGTAACCACGCGAATTCTACGCGAGAGAAGCCGCGCCGGCATTCCCGGCGCGGCTTTTTCTTGTAAGCGGCGGGCGTGATCCGCCCCGCCTCGCTCCTGTTCGCCTTGCTGATTCCGCCGACCGCCGCGCAAGCTCAGGCCGGGGAGACGATCGTCGTCACCGGCCGCGGCCTTCGCCCGGGCCTCGGCGAAAGCGCCTACTCGGCCGTCGCAATCGACCGCGACCGGCTCGCGGGCTCTGCCGCCAGCCGGCTCGAGGACGTGTTGCGCGACGTGCCGGGCTTCCAGCTCTTCCGCCGCGCCGATTCGCGCTCCGCCAATCCGACCAGCCAGGGGCCGACTCTGCGCGCACTTGGCGGCAACGCCTCGGCGCGGGTGCTGGTGCTGCTCGACGGTGTGCCGCAGGCCGATCCGTTCGGCGGCTGGATCGCCTGGCCGAGCCTCGATCCGCGCCGGCTGGGCGCGGCGCGGGTGACGCGGGGCGGCGGCACCGGTGCCAACGGCCCCGGCGCGCTCGCCGGGACGATCGCGCTGGACAGCCTGTCGCCCGCCGAGCTTGACGGCGTCGCGGCGCGGGCGGCGATCGGCAGCCGCGACAGCGTCGACGCCTTCGCCGCCGTCGGCGTCGGCGGCCTTGTTGCCACGGCGAGCGTCGCGCGCGGCGACGGCTTTATCCCAATCGTCGCTGATCAACGCGGGCCGGCCGACCGCCCGGCGCCCTACCGACAGGCGAGCCTCGCGCTGCGCGCCGTCGCGTCCGTCGCCCCGAACCTGGAGCTCCAGGCCAATCTCGCCGGCTTCACCGATCGACGCGAACGCGGCACGGCGTTCAGCGAGATCCGCTCGCAAGGCGCAGACGCCTCGCTTCGCCTGGCCGGGCGCGGCGCCCTGCCGTTCGCGGCCTTGCTCTATGTCCAGCAGCGCGATTTCTCGAACCAGTTCGCCTCGCTGAGCGCCGGGCGTGCGACCGCGGGCCTGGTGCTCGACCAATATGCCACCCCCGCCACCGGCCTCGGCGCGCGCTTCGAAATCCGGCCGCTCACCGGACCTGTCGAGCTTCGCCTCGGCGCCGACTGGCGGGCCGTGGAAGGCCGGGCACAGGAGCTGTTCCAGTTCGTCGCCGGCGCCCCCACGCGCCTGCGCCGCGCCGGCGGGCGTTCGGACACGCTGGGCGGGTTCGCCGAACTGGGGCTGGAGCGGGGCCCGCTGACCGTCAGCGCCGGAGCCCGCCTCGACCACTGGCGCATCGCCGATGGCCGGCTGGAGGAGCGCCCGCTGGCCGGCGGCCCGGCGCTGACCGATACCCGTTTCCCCGACCGATCCGGCTGGCAGCCGACCGGCCGGCTCGGCGCGGCCTGGCGTGCGGACGCGCTGCTGACGTTGCGCGCCGCCGCTTATGCCGGCTGGCGATTGCCGACCCTCAACGAACTTTACCGCCCGTTCCGGGTCGGCGTCGATGCGACCGCGGCCAACGCGGCGCTCGCCCCGGAGCGGTCGCTCGGCGCGGAAGCGGGGCTGGACTGGCGTCCCCTCCGCGGCTTGCGACTGGGCGCGACCGCCTTCGTCAATCGCCTGACCGACGCCATCGCCAACGTCACTCTGGGCCAGGGGCCGGGCACCTTCCCCGGCGTCGGCTTCGTCCCGGCCGGCGGCGCCTACCGCCAGCGCCGCAACCTTCGCGCCATCTCCAGCCACGGCGTCGAGCTGGACGCGGCGCTCGATCTCGGGGCGTGGCGGCTCGCCGCCGGCTACAGCTTTGCCGCCGCGCGCGTGCGCGCCGAGGCCGAGGCGGCGCCGCTGGACGGCCTGCGCCCCGCCCAGACGCCGCGCCACGCCGCCAGCTTTACCCTGCTCTGGCGCGGCCCATCCGGCGCAAGCGCCAGCCTCGCCGCCCGCTATGCCGGCGCGCAATATGAGGACGACCTCAACCGCCAGCTTATCCCCGACGCGCTCACCCTCGACGCCGCCGCGACGCTGCCGATCGCCGACCGGCTGGCGGTCGAGGCGCGGGTCGAGAACCTCACCGACACCCTCATCGTCACCGCCATCTCGGGCGCCGTCCTCGTCGAGCGCGCGGCCCCGCGCACCTTCTGGCTCGGCCTAAGCTGGCGCGGCTAGGTTCCTTTCCATCCAGCGCGCGCCGAAGGCAACGATGTCCGCTGCGTCGATCAGCTCCGCTCTCGCGCTGCCGACCAGCCCCTCGCGATGGCGGCCGAGCGCGAGATAGGCCTTCAGGATCGACGCGAAATAATCCTCGCCTTCGCAATGGACGATGCCCTCGGCATCGTCGAGGCAATCGATCCAGACGTGACGCGCCACGCCGTCGGCGCCGGCGACGACATAGTCCCAGCGCACCGTCTTCTTGTCCGGCAGGTCCGCGAGATATTCCGCATAGTGAAGCGCCGTCACCGTGTCCGGATTGGCGCCGAGCCGCAGGATCTTGCCACCCCATTGGCAGAGCTTCTCCAGCGGCGAGCCCGGCCCGTAATAATCGTGCCAGGGCTGATCGGCCATCAGCCGCTTCGCGCGCCGCCTCCGCGCCCCGAAGCGTCCGCTCGGATTGTCGCTGACGATCGTGCCCGGCCGCCGCCGAAACGCTTCCGCCAGCCAGCCCACCTCCTCCAGCACCGGCGCGTTGCGATAGTCGAATGCTGGCGAGCCTTCGAGCAGCGCCGCCCGCGCCTCGAGCGGGTGGTCGTAGACCCAGTCCATCGGATAATCGGTGCCGAGCACCATCATCAAAGTGCCGTCCGGCCCGATCGCCTCATCGAGCGCGTCGAGCAGCGCCTCCGCCCCGCCGGGCCCGAACGCGGCGCGGCCGAGGCCGAGCTTCCGCAATGAGGCATGGACCATCACCAGATCGCCCGCCGCCACGCCCAGCGACGCGAGACCCGCGCGCAAGTCTTCTCTCGTCACGTCAAACTCCCGTGTTCAGAAAACGAAACCGCCCGTCCCGGGTTTGGCCGGGCGGGCGGTTCGCGCGCTCTGGTGCCGGGCGTTCGCCGGCGAGAGTTCTAGCTCAGGTGGCGAGAGAGATGCTTGTTCATCTCGAACATCGACACGCGGTCCTTGCCGAAGATCGGCCGCAACTTGTCGTCGGCGATGATCTCGCGCTTGTTCTGCGGGTTCTGCAGATTGTTCTTCTTGATGTGATCCCAGATCTTGCTGACGACCTGGCTGCGCGGCAGCGCGGCCGAGCCGGTGATCGCGGCGAGTTCCTTGGACGGGGTCACCGGGCGCTGCAAACCGCTTTGAGCCATTTTTATCCTCCCTGTGGAAATGTGGGAACGGGGATAGAGCGCATTTTGCGGCCTTGGCAATGGGCGGAGCGGCCGATTGCCTCCATTTCGGCCCCCAAAAGCACCTTTTTTGTGGATAGCATCGCCCGAAGGCTCAGAGGAGGCCGAACGGGACCACCTTGTTGGCCGAGTCATGGCCGATATCGGCAAGGCCGAGGAAGGGGATTCCGGCCCGCTTGCACCAGAAACGGACCACCGTCTCGCCATCCTCGCCGAAGTCCGGGTCGTTGGGCAGCACGTCGCCGATCCGCCCAAGCCTGACCCCCGCCAGGCCACGGATATTGGCGCTGGCGGTCAGGTGGTAGAGCGCCCGGTCGGTCGCATACATGTGCTCGGATACGTCCTCGATCAGCAGGACATGGCCGGCGAGATCGGGCTCCAGCGGTGTCCCGAGCAGCAGGCCGAGCACGGTGAGATTGAACGCGGCGTGGCGCGCCCCCTTCGCCAACCCGCCTTCCAGCGCCGCCGGATCGCGCCGCGTCAGCCAGGCGAGCGCGCGCCGCGTCGCCGCATCGCCGCCTTCGCGCATCGCGTCCTGCGGCATCGGGCCGTGCGCGAGGTCGGAAAAGCCGGCGCGACAGAGGCCGGCGAGCAGGTAGCCCGCGTCGCTATAGCCCAGATATGTCTTGTCCCGCGCCGCCGGCCCGAGCCTTTGAATCGCGTCCTCGGCGATCCGGCAGGCGCCATAGCCGCCGCGCGCGAACCAGATCGCATCGAACGCCGGGTCGTTCGCCATCTCGACCAAGGCGTCGGCCCGCGCCGCGTCCGGCCCGGCGAAATGGTTGTGGGTGAGGAAGCATTGCGGGTGGAAGACGATCTCCGCCTCGGGAAACTCGGCCGCGGCGAGCGCGGTCACCTTCCCAGCCGCCTCGGCGCTGAACCGGGAGCTGGGCGCGACGACGCCGATCCGCATCATCCTATCGCCTTTCCGTCATTGCGAGCGAAGCGAAGCAATCCAGGCTGGATTGCCGCGTCGCTGCGCTCCTCGCAATGACAGGGAAATGCCATGGCCACCCTCTTTGACCTTGCGTCGCTTCGCCCATAGAGCCTGATCGTCAGAGGCGGAAGCGCTGCGCGCTTCCGCCGATGGCGTGAATCAGGCTCTATTCAAAAGGTTTCAAGCGGGCTGATGAGCGAGGCCAAATCCTATTTCTTCTCCGGCATCGGCGGCAGCGGGATGATGCCGCTGGCGATGATCGTGCGGGCGCAGGGCGCGGCCGTCGCCGGCTCCGACCGGATGCTCGATCAGGGCCGGCTGGCGCCCAAGTTCGCCTTCCTGGAGCGGCAGGGTATCACCCTCTTCCCGCAGGACGGCAGCGGCATCGCCCCGGGCCAGACTCTCGTCGCCTCGGCGGCGGTCGAGGAGACGGTGCCGGACATGGTCCGGGCGAAGGCGCTGTGCCTGAAGCGCATGACCCGCGCCGAGCTGCTCGCCTTACTCTTCAACGCCGCGCCGGTGGGGATCGCCGTCGGCGGCACCAGCGGCAAGTCGACCGTCACCGGCATGATCGGCTGGATCCTCCACGCCCGCGGTCGCGACCCGACGGTGATGAACGGCGCCGTGATGAAGAATTTCGTCAGCGTCGACGCGCCTTTCGCCAGCGCTCTCGTCGGCAGCGGCGACGCTTTCGTCAGCGAGGTCGACGAAAGCGACGGCTCGATCGCGCTCTTTCGGCCGAAGGTCGCGGTGCTCACCAACATCACCCTCGACCACAAGAGCCTCGACGAGCTCCGCCACCTGTTCCGCGATTTCGCGGCCAAGGCGGAGACGGTCGTCCTCAACCTCGATGACGACGAGGCCCGCCTGCTCGCCGCCGCGCTGCCGGCTGAGAAGCTGGCGACTTACGGCCTGGACGACGAAGCGGACCTGTTCGCCTCGGGCCTGGTCGAGGCGCCGTTCGGGGTCACCTTCGAAGCCAATGACCGAAGGACGGGCGCCACGGTCGCGGTCGCGCTGCAGGTGCCAGGCCTGCACAATGTGCAGAATGCCCTTGCCGCGATCGCCGCGTCGATGGCGGCAGGCGTGTCGCTGGCCGAGGCGGCCATGGCCCTCGAAGGCTTCAAGGGCCTCCGCCGCCGGCTCGAACTGGTCGGTGAGGCAAACAATGTCGCGGTAATCGACGATTTCGCGCACAATCCGGACAAGCTCGCCGCCACCTTGCGCACCTTCCACGCTTTCCCCGGCCGGCTGCTGCTCTTCTTCCAGCCGCACGGCTACGGCCCGCTCAAAACGATGCGGGAGGAGCTGGTCGGCACCTTCGCCGAGGAGATGGCGGCGGACGACGTTCTGATCATGCCGGACCCGGTCTATTATGGCGGCACCACCAGCCGCGAGGTGGGCAGCGGCAACATCATCGCCGAGATCGTCGCGCGCGGGCGGCAGGCGGAGCATATCGCGGATCGCGCGGCCTGCGGCGAGCGTCTCGCCGCCCTCGCGCGCCCCGGCGACCGGATCGTGATCATGGGCGCGCGGGACGACACGCTGACCTTGTTCGCCGAGGACATCCTGGCGAAGCTCGGCTGAAACGAAAACGGCGGGCCGAAGTGATCGCACGGGGACATGCTATTGCGTGTCCCCGCCTTCAGTATCGCGCCTGGGAGGGGACACGCAGATAGCGTGTCCCCGCTTCGCCTATTCCGCTGCGGCGATGTCCACTTTCTCGACCCATTCGGGGAAGAAGACCGGATCGCGGTTCGACCAGCCGGGCGCGGTCGCCGCCGCCTCGCTGATCGACTGCAGCAGCTTGCGCCGCCGGTCGGGATGGAGGTGCGGCAAGGCGGCGGCGGCGCAGAAGGCGCCGGGCAGCCAGGGACGGACCTGCGCGCCGATCAGCCGCTCGTAGAGGAAGCGGTAGGAGGCGAAGCAGGGCAGCCGGTCCTGGCCGAGATCGAAGGCGGTCATCGTGATCAGCGGCGCCATCAACGGCTCCATCGCGTCGAGGCCGCTGTCGTCGGGCACGGACGTGCGAATGAGGTCAAGCCGGCCATAGACCCGCGCCTGGGCGCGGATGGCGGCGGCTTCGGCCGGGTCGCGCGACCAGCGGCGAACCGCGTCGCGGCGATCGAGGCCGACATCCAGCGAACGGCGGATGTAGCGCTGCGTGCCTTTGCCGAAGCCCGCAAACTCTTTCATCTCGGCCAGTGCCACCGATCCGCTGGCGGGCCGAGTCCTCGTACTCATTTCCCACACTCCTTTTGCCCCAAGGCGTGGGATACATGAGCACGACTTGCCAAGCCGTTAACCACTTCCCCACTCCCCGTTCAGAAATGAATCACGCTTCGATTCGACGGGCAATCGCAAACGCACGCAATTGATCGCACCGGCGCGCACCTGGTGCAGATTGGCAACAGGCGCGATTCCAGTAACGGCGGAAAAGGCCGATGCTTGCGTGCTCGAAACGAGCGGCGTCGCACTTGCCTTCGCCTTCGCTGGCGGGCCTGACGCGTCCGTTCCGGCGTGATAGGACACGGGCGTGGGCGAGAATCGGGGCGAGAACGACGCGGAACATGAGCCGCTCGGCGCGGCCGATGCGTTCGGCTACCGCCGGCCGATCGGCGCTTTTTCGACCAACCTTCCCCGCCTTTCGGCCAGCGCCTTCGACGCGCAAGGCTTTTCCGATCGGGGCGGGTTAACTGGCGGCATGGACAAGCCGCTTTCCGTGACCGACGCGCGCCGCCTGCCCGATCTCGGCATGGCGCTGAAGTCGATCGTCGGCTTCTGGCTGCTCTACATGGCGCTGGTCACGGTGCGCGCCATCGTGCTTCAATATCCCGAATTCTGGGGCATGCTGGCGCGGCGCTGCGCGGCGACCGCAATCGGCGCGGTGATCACCTTCTTCATCTATCTCGCGATGCGCGCGGCGCGGAACGCCAGCCTCGCCCGCAAGGCGACGCTGGCCGGCATCCTGTGCTTGCCGGCGGCATTGCTCTTCTCCGCCACCAATTACACAATCTTCTACGTCATCGCGCCGCTCGATTCGATGATGATGGAATGGGACACGCACGGGCTGACGCCGCTGATGCTGGCGCTGAAGTCGATCGTCGAGAGTTCGCTGTCCTGGTACTTCCTGTTCGCCGCCTGGTCAGCCTTCTACGTCGCGATGAGCTACGCCCGCGAGCTGCGCATCTCCGACCAGCGCGCCGCGGTCTTCGCCCGCGAGGCGCAGGAGGCCCAGCTCCGCGCGCTGCGCTACCAGATCAACCCCCACTTCCTGTTCAATACGCTGAACTCGCTCTCCTCGCTCGTCCTGAGCAAGCGGACCGAGACGGCGGAACGGATGCTGATGAACCTCTCCACCTTCTTCCGCGCCACCCTGTCCGCCGATCCCACCGCGGACGTGCCGCTGGAGGAGGAGATCAAGCTCCAGCGCCTCTATCTCGACATCGAGCAGATCCGCTTCCCGGACCGCCTGACTGTCGAGATCGACGTGCCGGACGAGCTGCTCGACACGTGCGTGCCGGTCCTGATCCTCCAACCGGTGGTCGAGAATGCGGTCAAATATGGTGTCGCCCGCTCGCGCGGCGCCGTCACCATCCGGATCAACGCCCATGAGGAAGCGGGCCGGCTGCACATCAAGGTCAAGGACAATGGTGAGGGCGTGGCCGGCGAAAATGGCGAGGACGGCGGCGGCACCGGCGTCGGCCTCCGCAACGTCCGCGAACGGCTGATCGCACGCTTCGGCGACCGCGCCGGCTGCCTCCACGGCCCCGATCTGGACGGCGGCTACACGGTCCATCTCTACATGCCGGTGGCGCGGGGATGAGCGCGCCGCTGCGCGTGCTCATCGTCGACGACGAGCCGCTGGCGATCGAGCGGCTCCAGCTGCTGCTCGCCCGGACCGAAGGGGTCGCGATCGCCGGCACCGCCAATGACGGCGAAGCCGCGCTCGCGATCGCCGAGGCGACCGCGCCGGATCTCGTCCTGCTCGACATCGCGATGCCCGGCATGGACGGGATCGACGTCGCCCGCGCGCTCGCCGAATCCAGGGTCGATCCGGCGATCGTCTTTGTCACCGCCTTCGACAATTTCGCCGTCGCCGCCTTCGACGTCGCCGCAATCGACTATCTGATGAAGCCGGTGCTGCCGGAGCGGCTGGCGCGGGCGATCGATCGGGTCCGCGCTCATCTCGCCGCCGGCGGCCGCCAGCCGACCGGCCCGGCGCCGGCCTATGTCGAGGAATTCTGGGTGCCGGATCATAGCGGCCTGGTCCGGATCGCGGCGCGCGACATCAGCCGGATCACCGCCGAGCGCGATTATATGCGGCTCCATGTCGGCCAGCGGGGCTGGCTGATCCACCGCACCATCGCCAAGCTCGAGGAGGACCTCGACCCGGCGATGTTCATCCGCGTCCACCGCTCGGTGATGCTGCGGCGGGACACGATCGCCAGCCTCTACCGCGACGGCGGCGGCCACTGGACTGCGCGGCTGACCGACGGCGGCGAGCAGAGGATCGGCCGCTCCTACGTCGATGCCGTGAAGCGCCTCGCCGGTCGATAGCCGTCACAAGAAAAGGGAGGCGACGGCTTTCGCCACCGCCTCCCTATGGGCAGCGACACCTTGGTGGGCTCGGTCAGGTGCCGCAGCTCATTCCTTCAAGAGCGGGGCAGTCCGGGCCGGCGGAACCGGGGATATTCCGCCTGTCCGAACCGCCCCCTCCCTAGCCGGGTCGCGGTTTTCCGCTTGGGGGCTTCGGCGTCATCATGCGCTTCCCAACGGCCAAGGCGCGGTCACTTCGACGAAGCGCGCGTGGCGCTCGACCAAAGCGGCTCACCGGCCCCGTAAATCATTCCTGCACCTCTGTTCCTTATTGGGACGGGCCGAATTCCGGCCGCGCGCGAAGGGACGGTTTGACGTATCGGCCGGTCTCTCAAAGGGCCGAAATCCACATGGAAGCGGGCAGGATGGCGGGCGTTCACCACCGGAACTGGCGACGGAAACGGCCCCGCGCGCGCCCGCTCGCGATGCTGCTGCTCGCCTTCACCGGCACCTCCTGCGTCCCCGTCGCGATGTCGACCCCGCTCCGCACCGACGCCGCCGTGATCCGGCTCGGCGATCCCGAGCCAGTTGCACCCGCGGCTATGCCGGCCATGTCGGCCGATTCTGAAGCCGCACCCACCGCCACGCTCGCCTCCGCCGGCTCCCACGTCTTCCAGGGCCGCACTCCGCTCGACCAGCTGCGCTCGCTCGATTGCCTCGCCCAGGCGATCTATTACGAGGCGGGCTCGGAGAGCGAGGACGGCCAGCGCGCCGTCGCCCAGGTCGTGCTCAACCGCGTCCGCCATCCCGCCTGGCCGAACACCGTCTGCGGCGTCGTCTATCAGGGGCCGATGCGGGCCGGCGGCGGCTGCCAGTTCACCTTCACCTGCGATGGCTCGCTGATGCGCTCCGCCGGCGGCCCGGCCTGGATCCGCGCCCGCCAGCTCGCCGCCGAGGCGCTGGCCGGACGGGCCTTCGCGCCGGTCGGCCTCTCGACCCATTATCACACCACCGCCGTCTTCCCGTCCTGGGCGCCGCGGCTCGCCCGCACGGCGTTGATCGGCGCGCACCAATTCTACGCCTTGCCCGGCCAGGGCGGCGGCGCGTTCAGCGTCCGCTATGCCGGCGGCGAGCCGCTCGCCCGGCCGAACCCGATCCTGTTCCCGCGCGCCGCGCTGCAGACCCGGCTGGCGGCGCTGATACCGGTCGCTCGGGCCGAGACCCGCGCCCCCGTCCCCTCCGATATCGCGCCGAACCCCCGCTGGACCGTGCAGAACCTGCCGGAATCGACGATCCGCGAGGAATTTCGCAACACCGGCCAGTGGCGCGACGACGCGCCGGGCGCCATCACCGGCCGCCGCTAGCCGATCCTCGTCATCCGCGCGGCAAGGCCGGCCAGCCCACCGATCCGCGCCAGCGCCATCATCACCGGCCGCTCGCGGCGATGCTCGGCCATATGGCGCAGCGCCTCCGCCGCCTTGACGGGCCTGAGAGCGCGGCGCGCGAAGGCTTTCTGATAGTCGCGCGCGCCCTTGCCGTCGCCTTTGAGACAGGCCTGCGCCGCGGCGATGCCGCTTGCCAGCGCGATCGCGATGCCGTCGCCGGCCAGGCTGGCGATCACCGCCGCCTGATCGCCGACCCGATAGACGCCCGGATCGGTCGCCTTCGCGCGCCAGCCATAAGGCACGCCGGCGATCGCTTCCCACTCAGTGGGCGGGGCGCCGACCCGCTCGGCAAGCCGCGGCGCCTCTTGCCAGAGCGACGCAAGCAACGCCTCGCGTCCATCGCCCATCCGCGCCTGCGCCGCCGAAAGGCAGAGGTTCACCATCCCGTCCTCCTGCAATAGCAGCCCGGCATAGCCGCCGTCATAGAGGTGCAGCTCGATCACGCCCGCCAGATCGCGCGCCAGCGTGGGCGAGGCGGGCAACGCCGCGCGCAGCCCGACCGAGACCGCCCGATCGCCGATCTGCCGCGCCGTGCCGCGCAACTCGTGCTTGCCGGTCGCGACGAACAAGGCGTCGGCATCGATCTCCTCGCCGTCGTCCAGCCGTAGGCTGCGATCCTCCACCGCCCGCGCCGTCCGGCCGCGCAGCACCATCGCGCCCTCCGCTTCGGCGAGCCGCAACAAGGCGGCATCCAACTGGCGCCGCGACAGGCCGGCGGCCGGCTTCGGCAGCGGCCGCTCGACCATTTTGTCGCCCGCCACCAGCCGCAGCCGATGGATCGGCCGCGCGCCCAGCGCTGCGGCATCGAGGCCCAATTGCCTGAGCCGCGCCAGCGCGTCCCAGCCCAGGAACCCGCCGCACACGATATCGCGCTCGCCGGCCGCCCGTTCGATCACCAGCGGCATCGCGCCGGCACGGGCGAGGCCGATCGCCGCCGCGGCGCCGGCCGGCCCGCCGCCGACGATCAGCGCAGCCGTTCGACGCACAGCCGGAACGGAAAGCGCCGCACGATCCGCGCCGCACCCTCGGGCACGCCGGCATCGGTCAGGATTGCCCGCCACTCGGCCGGGCGAAAGGAACGGGCAATCGACAGCTGCCCGTCCTCGCGCACGATGCGGTGCGCGCCGAGCAGCCGCGCCAGCCAGGGAAAGCCATAATAAGCGAAACGGTGCCGGTGCAGATCGTTGATCAGCCAACCGCGCAGCGCCTGATCTTCCATGTAACGGATGAAGGCGGTGAGCTGATCGTCGGTCATATGATGGGCGACGAGGCTGGAGACGACGAAATCGAACGGCGTCGGCTGCGCCGCATAGTCGCCGGTCCGATATTCGATCGGCACGTCCACCGGCGTCGCCGCCCGCGCCGCCGCGGCACTGTTCGGGTTGAGATCGACGCCGACCAGATCGACCGCGATGTCGCGCTCACGCGCCCAGCGCGCGATCCGGCGCAGCATGTCGCCATGGCCGAAGCCGACGTCGAGCAGCCGAAAGGCCGACATGCCCGCGGCGGCGCGTCTGAGGAAGATCAGGGTCGGCCGGGCGTTGAAGGTCCAGCGGTTCACACGCGCGAGATCGGTCAGTATGTCGGCATAAGTGGCGGGGTCGAGCGCCGGGTCGTCCATCTGTTCGTCCCGGCGGATGCGCTCCCGCAAATCGATCATGCAGCCCGCTCGAAGTGGAAACCCTCCGCCGCGAGGCCGGGGCCGAAGGCGATCGCGACGCCGCGCCTGGTGTCCGGCTGCTCCATCAGCATGGCGAGCACGAACATGAGCGTCGCCGACGACATATTGCCCTGGCTGGCCAGCACGTCGCGCGACGCGAACAAGGCGCCCTGCGGCAATTCCAGACCCCTCTCAACCGCGTCGAGGATCGATCGGCCGCCGGCATGGACCGCCCAGCTGTCCACCGCCTCAGCGACCCAGCCATTGTAGAGCCTGGCCCGCGTTTCCTCTTTCTCGAGCGCGTGCTGGATGCGCGCCGGCACCTCGCCGGACAGGGTCATCTCGAAGCCCGTGTCGCCGATCGTCCACTGGATCAGCCCGGCCGAATCCTCGAGCGCGGCGGAAAAGAGGTGGCTCATCTCGAAGCCGCCAGGCTCGGCCGTCACCAAAGCCGCCGCGGCGCCGTCGCTGAACTGGAGCATCGCCAGCAGGCTTTCGAGCTGCTGTGTCTCCTGCAGGTGAAGGGTGCAGAGCTCCACCGTCACGACCAGCACCCGCGCCTCGGGATCGGAGCGGACGATATGGTGCGCGGTCCTGAGTGCGCACACCGCGGCATAGCAGCCCATGAAGCCGACCAAGGTCCGCTCGACGTCGGGCAGGCCGATTTCGCGGGCGATGATCTGGTCGATCCCCGGCGCGACGAAGCCGGTGCAGCTCGCGACGACGAGATGGGTGACGCCATCGAGGTCGGCCTGCGCGCGCAGTTTCGCGATCGCGCCCAGCGCCAGCTTCGGCGCCTCCTCGGCATAGCATTGCATCCGGGTCGAGGTCGCCGGCGACGGCCCGTGATAGAAGCCGCCCGGCGCGTTGTGCGGCAGATTGCCCGGCGCCGGCGGAAGCACCGACCAGCGATGCTCGATTCCCGAGCGCTCGGCCATCCGCATGAACAGTTTGCGCAGCCTCGGGTCGTCGACCTGTCCCTCGGCCCAGTCGATGAAGAGCTGATGGACGTCATGGTCGGGGGTCACGCCGGCGATGGCGTTGATGAAGGCGCGTCTGTCGTTCACCCGGAATCCTTTTGCGTTCGCGCCCCTGTTCGCCCTCAAACGGCTAAGCGCGGCTGAAGCTCCGTGGCAAGGAGCAACTAGTGGCGTGCCGGGCAGCGATTCCAGCCGGGGCCGCGCACCACCCGCCCCGGGGTGGCACCGGTATGCTCGCCATCGCGCAGCACTTGTGTCCCGTTGACGAAGACATGGCGCATCCCGGTCGCATATTGGTGCGGCCGCTCGAAGGTCGCATGGTCGGCGATCGTCGCCGGATCGAAGACGGCGAGATCGGCATAATGGCCGGCCCGCAGGCTGCCCCGGTCCCGGATGCCGAGATTGCCCGCCGGCAGCGAGGTCAGCCGCCGCACCGCCTCCTGCAGCGTTATGATCCGCTCGTCGCGGACATAGCGGCCGAGCAGCCGCGCGACATTGCCATAAGCGCGGGGGTGCGGGCTGGAATTGAGGAACACGCCCTCGGTCGCGAGCGCGCCGGCGTCCGATCCGAAGCTCATATAAGGCAAGGCGATCTGGCGGCGGATATTGTCCTCGCTCATCAGGAAATAGATCGTCCCGACCCGGCTGTTGTCCTCGACGACGAGGTCCATCGCCGTCTCCTCCGGGCTGGTGCCCCGCTCCCGTGCCACGTCGGCCAACGTACGGCCGACATAGCGTCTGAGGGCCGGGTTGCGGAAATCCGTGAACATCATTCCCGCCGGCCCGGCGCGGAGCATCAGATTCTCCCAGTCCGGCCCCGGCGCGCGCATCTCGGCGGCGACCCGGGCGCGGATCGCGGGATCGCGGAGCCGCGCGATCCACGCCTCCTGCCCGCCGGCCTGCACCCAGAGCGGCATCGCCGCGGTCAGCCCGGTCGCGCCGGCGGGATAGAGATACATGTCGGTGGTGATCCGAAGCCCTTGCGCGCGCGCCGCCTCGATCCGCCGGATCACCTCCTCATAGCGGCCCCAATTGTCGCGGCCGGAGAGCTTGAGATGGTAGATTTCGGCCGGCGCGCCGGAGCGCCGCGCGATCTCGATCAGCTCGTCGACCGACTGGAGGATACGGTCGCCCTCCGAGCGCATATGGCTGATATACATGCCGCCGCAGCGCCCCGCCTCGGTGACCAGGGCGACCAGCTCGTCGGTCTCGGCGAAATTGCCGGGCGCGTAGATCAAAGACGAACCGACCCCCATCGCGCCCTCGTTCATCGCGTGACGCACCAGCGAGCGCATCCGCGCGAGCTGCTCGGGGTTCGGGTCGACGTCGCCCTCGCCCAGCTCGTGAATGCGCACCGTCGCCGCGCCGACGAAGCTCGCGACATTGGGCGCGATGCCGCGCTGCTGGAGGTGCTCCAGATACTGGCCGAGCGTCGTCCAGGGGACCGGGAAGCGGATATCGTCCTGGCGCTGGATCAGAAGCCGGCGCATCTCCTCGTTGACCGGCCCCATCGACCAGCCCTCGCCCATCACCTCCAGCGTCACGCCCTGCCTGATGTCGCTCTGGCCGCGCCCGTCCTCGATCAGGCTTTCGGTCGCCCAGCTCAGCATGTTGATGAAGCCCGGCGCGACCGCCAGCCCGCGCGCGTCGACCTCCTGCCGGCCGCGCCCGGGGATGCGCCGCGCCACCCGCGCGATCCGGTCGCCGCGGATCGCGACGTCGCCGACATAAGGCGCGCCGCCGCGCCCGTCATAGATCGTGCCGCCGCGGATCACGACGTCATAGCCTTGCGCCCAGCCCGGATTGGGCGCGACCAGCGCCGCGATCAGCGCCAGCCGGGCGAGCAGCCGTCTCATCGGCCGAGCCCGCCCAGGTCGACCGCGAGATCGTGGATATGCTCGATCGCCTCGTAGAAAGAGGCGACCGGGATGCGCTCGTTCAGGCCGTGGAAGAACATGTCGGAATCGCGCATGAAGATGCCCGAGCTGGCGAAGGTCGGGATGCCGGCGGTGCGATAGACGCGGCCGTCGGTGCCGCCGGATTCCTGATAGGGCGTGATCGGGACGCCGGGATGGCGGGCGTGGATCGACCGGGTGATCGCCGCCGTCACCGCCGGATCGGGCTCGGAGATCGGGCTCGGCGAGGGACGGCCGACCACTTCGACCGTCGCCGCCGGATCGGCGATCGCGGCGACCAGAGTGTCGCGCACCTGCTCCACCGTCGTGCCGGGGAAGATGCGGCAATTGACCGTCGCCTGCGCCCGCTGCGGCAGGGCATTCTCGGCATGGCCCGCCTCCAGCATCGTCGCGACGCAGGTCGTGCTGACCTCGCGGACGAAATCCGGGTTGGCGAGCAAGGCGGCGCGTGCTTGCGGATCGTCGGGATTGGCGACGAAGCGGGCGATCATCTGCCCGCCCGGCCCCGGCGTCGCGGCGGCCATGACGCCGAGCGAAGCGCGCGTGACGGCGTTGGTCAGCACCGGCCAGCGTATCTCGCGCACCCGGAGCAGCGCCTGCGCCAGCTGGTAGATCGCATTGTCGGCCCGTGGCCGGCTGCTATGGCCGCCGGGGTTGCGGATCGAGACGTGGAAGCTGGCGAAGGTCTTCTCCGCGCCCTGGATGCCGTAATAGATCGGCCTGTTGTCCTGGGAGAGGCGGCCGCCGCCGGCGTCGCTGTTGATCGCGAAGCGGGCGTGCCTCACCCAGGGATGGGCGGCGACGAGCTGGGTCGTCTCCATCCCCGTCTCCTCGTCGCCGATGAAGGCGAAGACCAGGGTGGTGCGCGGCTGGCGGCCGCTGGCGCTGATCCTGAGGATGGTCGAGACGAGCGAGGTGACACCGGCCTTGTTGTCGCCGGTGCCGCGGCCGAAGAAATAGCCATTCTCCTCGACCAGCTGGAACGGGCTGCGTTCCCAATCCTCGGGCCGCGCGTCGACCACGTCCATATGGGCGGAGAAGAGGATCGGCCGCGGCATCGGCCGGGCGCGCGCATCGGCGCCGGGAATCCGCACCAGCAGCGCCACCGTCTCGCCGCGCGGCAGGGTGACGATATTCTCCGCCGGCACCCCGCCGGCGCGCAGCGTCTCGGCGA
>NZ_JBQTIN010000020.1:0-55346 GCF_052388015.1 Sphingosinicella sp. | reverse complement strand
GTGCCCATGCCCGCCCGGACCGATGCGTCCGGCTCGAAGAAGCTGTAGATCATGCTGAGGCCGTCGGCCTGCTGGTCGGTCAGGCAAGCGCCGACCAGCCGCCCTGGACGGCCGCCCACCGAAGGCTCGCGATATTCGACGAGATAGGTGCGGACCGGGCTATGCTCCACCATGTCCGAGAAGTCGCGCTCGTCCATGTCGACCATGCCGCCTTCGGGGTGGCGGGCCTGCAGATAGCGGCGGAGCAGCTCATATTGCTCCTCCGTCGCCCAGGGCTTGCAGGCGGTGACCTCGAGATCGGCATTGCGCTTGAGCAGCCGGCGCTGGGTCGCGCTCGGCTGGAATTCGGGCGCGACGACCCGGACCGAGACGCAGGCGGCGCAATCGAGGCAGGACGGGCGATAGGCGACGTTCTGGCTGCGCCGGAAACCGATCCGGCCGAGCGCGTCGTTGAGCTCGCCGGCATGCGGGCCGGAGAGCTCCGTGAACACCTTCCGCTCGGTCTTGCCCGCGAGATAGGGGCAAGGCGCGGGGGTGGTGACGAAGAAGCGGGGAAAACGGAAAGGTGCGCTCAACGCCGGGTTCCTGCGGGAATGAGTGAATCTGTCGTGGGATTCTTATGAGCCGGCGGCCGGGCCTTGGAAAGGGCGCTTGCGACGAGGAAGGCACCTATGCGCCGAGCCGTTCCAGGACGGGACGACGACGGGTCGACCGGTAACGGACGAACGTTAAGGTCGTCGGTTCCGGGCGCCATCTGGCGCGCGTCGCGAACTATGCGTATCGCGAGGTCCGGGCAAAGCGAGGCATCATGGGGCGCGACCTTCTCTCACTCTTCCGGACGTTGTTGTTGTTCGTGCTCGCGGCCTGCGTGGGAACGCCGGCGCTCGCCGACCAGCTGGTCGAGAACGTCAATGGCTATACGCTGCGGGGCGGCCGGCTGGTGCGCTTCAACGCGCTGTGGATCGGTGACGACGGACGGGTGCGGCAATTGCTCGAGCGCGGCGAGCGGCGGCCGCAGACCCGCTATCTGATCGACGGGCGCGGCCGGACGCTGATCCCCGGCCTCATCGACGCGCATGGCCATGTCATGGGCCTGGGCATGGGGGCGATCCAGCTCGACCTCAGCGACACCAACAGCCTCGCCGAGGCGCAGCAGCGCATCCGCGACTATGCCGCGGCCAATCCGACGCCGCGCTGGATCATCGGCCGCGGCTGGAACCAGGAGCGCTGGAACCTCGGCCGCTTCCCGACAGCGGCCGACCTCGAGGGGCTGGCCGGCGATCGGCCGATCTGGCTCAGGCGCGTCGACGGCCATGCCGGCTGGGCCAATGCCGTCGCGATGCGCGAAGCCGGCGTCACCGCCGCCAGCCAGGCGCCGTCCGGCGGCAGGATCGAGCGGGTGGGGCGCAATCCCGGCGGCATCTTCGTCGACGCGGCGATGCGGCTGGTCGATCAGGCGGTGCCGCCCGCGCTGCCGGTCACCCGCGACCGGGCGTTGCAGCGGGCACAGGAAATCCTGCTCTCCAACGGCCTCACCGCCGTCGCGGACATGGGCACGAGCGTCGAGGACTGGAGCGTGATGCGCCGCGCCGGCGATGCCGGCCAGCTCAATGTCCGCATCCTCTCTTACGCCTCGGGCATCGACAATCTGCTCGCCATCGCCGGCACCAGGCCGACACCGTGGCTCTACGACCAGCGGCTTCGCATGATCGGCGTGAAACTCTATCTCGACGGCGCGCTTGGTTCGCGCGGCGCCTGGCTGAAGCAGCCCTATCGCGACGCACCGGGCCAGCGCGGCCTGCCGCTCGTCACCGACACCGTGCTCAAGAATCTGATGAGCCGGGCGGCGATGGATAATTTCCAGGTCGCGGTGCACGCGATCGGCGACCGGGCGAACGCCACGCTGCTCGACGCGATCGAGGAGCTTGCCGACACCTATCGCGGCGACCGGCGCTGGCGGATCGAGCATGCCCAGATCGTCGATCCGGCCGATCTGCCCCGCTTCGCCCGGCATGGGATCATCGCCTCGATGCAGCCGGTTCACCAGACCAGTGACCGGCTGATGGCCGAAGCGCGGATGGGGCTCGAGCGGCTGGGCGGCGCTTATGCCTGGCGCAGCATGATCGCGAACAATGTGCCGCTCGCCTTCGGCTCGGATTTCCCGGTCGAAAGCCCGAACCCTTTCCACGGCCTCGCCGCTGCGATCAGCCGCGAGGACGGACAGGGCCAACCCCCCGGCGGCTGGCTGCCGGAGCAACGGGTGACGCTGCTCCAGGCGTTCGATGCCTTCACGCGGGGCGCGGCCTATGCGTCCTTCGCGGAAGGGCAGATCGGCTCGCTGGAGCCCGGTCGACAGGCGGATTTCATCTTCATCGACCGCGATATCTTCAACAATCTCGGCCAGCGCGAGATCAGGGAGACCCGGGTGCTGGAGACCTATGTCGGCGGCCGCAAGGTCTGGGACCGGCGCGAGCGCGACGCGCGCTAGCCGCCGAGGCTGGTCATCGTGCCGACGGTAAGAAGCTGCGGCAGCACCTCCGCCTCCCGACCCGGAGCGTAATAGAGATAGAGCGGCACGCCGGAGCGGCCGTGCCGGGCCAGGAAGCGGGTGATCGCCGGATCGCCGCGCGTCCAGTCGCCGACGAGGGTGCGGACCCCCCGCGCCCGAAAATGCTCGGCCACCTCGGCCCGGTCGAGCACGGCGCGCTCGTTGACCTTGCAGGTCAGGCACCAGTCGGCGGTGAAATAGACGAAGACCGGGCCGGAGGCGCGCAGGGCGGCAAGCCGCGCCTCGCTGAACGGCTCGGCGCCAAGCGCGCTGCCTTCGGCCACTGGCGCTCCTTCGGCCGTCTGGATGAAGGGCAAGGGCGCGACGACCGCCAGCGCGATGACGATGAAGGCGGGCCAAAGGCTACGCCCGTCCTGCCGCCGGCCGAGCCACCAGAGACCGAGGCCGAGCAGCAGCGCCGCGCCAAGGCCGAGCGCCATGCCATCGACGCCCGTTTGCCGGCCAAGGACCCAGGCGAGGCCCAAGGCGGTGAGCAGCATCGGCGCGGCGAGCAGGCGCTGGAAGCGCTCCATCCAGACGCCGGGCTTCGGCAGGCGGCTGCGGAGTGCCGGAATGAAACCGAGCAGCAGGAAGGGAAAAGCGAGGCCGAGGCCCAGTCCGGCAAAGACCGCCAGCGCCGCCCAGGCGGGCAGCACGAGCGCAGCGCCCAGCGCGAAGCCGAGGAACGGGCCGGTGCAGGGCGTCGCGACGAACGCGGCGAGTGCGCCGGTGAAGAAGGCACCCCGCGCTCCGCTTTGACCGGTGAGCGCGTCGCCGCCGCCGAGCGTCGGCAAGCGAAAAAGGCCGGCGAGGTTGAGCGCGATCGCGATGACGAGCAGCAGCAGGACCAGGATGATGCGCGGATCCTGAAGCTGGAACGCCCAGCCCGCGGCCACGCCCGCCGCGCGCAGGATGAGCAATGCGCCACCGAGTGCGAGGCAGATAAGGACCGCGCCGGCCGAATAGGCCAGGGCCTCGCGCCGCGCCGTGCCCTCGTCGGCACCGGCCCGGGCAAGGCTCAGCGCCTTGAGGCTGAGAATCGGGAAGACGCAGGGCATGACGTTGAGGATCAGCCCGCCGGCTAGCGCGCCGAGCAAGGCGAGCAGGATCGACGCCTCCGCGCCATCTCCACTGCCCCCGGACGCGACCGAGTTGTCAGCGCCGGGCGGCGCATTCGCCCCGCCGCCCACGGTGGCGAGGGTCGCGCCCGCCGGCGGCACCGGCCCGGGTCGCGCGGTCAGCGCCAGCGCGACGCCGGGCGCGAGCTCGATCACCCCTTCGATCGCGCCGAGCCGGACCGCGCTGGGTCCCGCGCCGGTTTCGATGACCAGGACGTCGCCGTTGCGCGAGATGGTCTGCGGCGCGGCATGGCTGAGCGCATCGCTCGTCGCCGGGAAGAAATAAGGCTCCGACAGCGCGGCGCCGGCCGGCACCGGGATGGCAAGCCTGATGCGGCCGTTCGTCGCCTCGAACCGCCCCTCGCCCTGCAAGGGGCGCGGCAGCGCCTGCCGGTAAGCCGCGAAGGCCGGATTAGGCCGGCCCGGCGCGCGGGTGGCGACCTCAACCGAAACATCCGCCTCCTCGGGCACGCAAACCTCGTTGGTGCAGACGAGATATTCGAGCCGCGCGTCGATCGGCGAGGCGACGCCCGGCTCGGCATCCGCCGGCACCCGGATCGTCGCGAGCAGGGCATAATCGCGCTCGAACACATAGTTCATCAGGCCCATCACGATCAGGCGATCGGGGGCGGGATATTGCAGCGGCCCGGCCTGCCAGCCCTCGGGCAGCCGCCAGCGCACACGCGGCTCCGCGCCGGCATCGCCAGGATTACGCCAATAGCCATGCCAACTGGTGCCCGGCCGCATCACGAAAGCGACCGTGAGCGTCGTACCGGGGAGGACGTTGGCCGTCTCCGGCACCAGCGAAACATCCATCCGGCGCTGCGCCGCGGCGGGCGCGCCGACCAGCAGCGCGCAAAGCAGAATGAGGAGCGCGCCGGCGCGAGTCATGCCGGCGCTATAGCATGGACCATCGCGCAGGCGAGCCGGTCCGCGCCCGCCCCGAAGCGGCGAAAAAATTCTCGAAAGAATCTTGGAACCTTTGCCGCACGGCCTCGTTGAGCGGCTTGGATAGTGACCTTTTGCCCCCCCGCTCTCGCTATCCGACAGAATGGGCCCGGAACGCGTCAACCCCCTCCCCCCCGGTGGCGCATTCCGGGCTCAAATCTTTTCGGCTCCGGAATCTTTGTCGCATCCGCGCGTCGTTTCGTCACGCGCGCGGAACCGGGGAGGCGCGCCGGCATTGACGGGAATCATGGCTCGGACGCATGGTTCTCGTCCCGGGCGAGGGAGAATGAAATGAAGAAGCTGCTGATGATCGCGATGGCGACGAGCACTTTGGTGCTGGCCGCGTGCAACACCGTCGAGGGCGCGGGCCGCGATGTGCAGTCGGCCGGCCGCGCGATCGAGGACGCCGGCGACCACTAGGCGTCGCGCGAGATCATGTGACAAAGCGCCGTCCCGCGCGAGGCGGCGCTTTTTCTAAGGGGCGGGCGCCTCGGCCGCCTCTGTCTTGGCGCGGTTGCGGTTGCGCTTGCGCTCGGTGAACCAGATCGCGACCAGCGAAACCTCGTAGAGAAGCACCAAAGGCACGGCGAGCAGCAGCTGCGACACCACGTCCGGCGGGGTCAGCACCGCCGCGACGACGAAGGCGATGACGATCGCGTAGCGCCGGCCCTTCTTCAGCTGCTGGCGCGTCACCAGCCCGGCCGTCTCGAGCAGCATCAGCAGCACCGGCAGCAGAAAGGCGACGCCGAAGCCGAAGATGAATCGCATCGAGAAATCGAGATAATTGCCGATCGCCGGCAAGGCCTCGGCCGTCACGCCCCCGACGTCACCCTGATAGCTGAGCAGGAAGCGCAGCGCGACCGGCATGGCGAAATAATAAGCGAGCGCGGCGCCCGTCGCGAACAGGAAGGGCGTGAGGATCAGGAAGGGCGCGAACGCCTTCTTCTCCTTCGAATAGAGGCCGGGCGCGACGAAGCGCCAGATCTGGTTGGCGATGATCGGGAAGGCGACCATCAAGGCGGCGAAGAAGGCGACCTTGATCTCGACGAAGAAGGCCTCGAAGATGTTGGTGTAGATCAGCCGCCCCTGGCCGGCGGCGAGCAACGGCTGGACGAGGATACCGAAGATCGGCCGGGCGAAATAAAGGCACACGCCGAAGGCCACCGCGAGCGCGACGAAGCTCCAAAGCAGGCGGCGGCGCAGTTCGATCAGATGCTCGAGCAACGGCGCCTTGCTGGTGTCCAGTCCCTCCTCGTTCCGCTCTTCGTCGCTCATGCCGCATCATCCGCTGGCGGCGCCGTGGGCGCAACGGGACCGCTCGCCGCCTTGCCGCGCGGGCGGCGGGGCCGGGCCGGCGGCGGCTTCGGACGCGAAGGATCCGCGGCCGCCGGCGACGGGAGGACGGGCGTGGCCGGCTCGGCGGGTTCCTCGCCTTTGCCCCAGTCGCTGTCGGCAGGCGGCGGCGCGGCGCGCATGATCCGCTCGTTATTGGCCTTCCAGAGCTTTTCCATGTCCTGAAGCTCGGATTCGCGGATCATATTGTCGACGCCGGCGCGGAAATGGCCCGCCATGCCGCGCGCCTTGCCGACGAAATTGCCGATCGCCCGCATCACGCGCGGCAGATCCTTCGGCCCGATGACAAGCAAAGCGACGATCGCGATGATGAACAGTTCGCCGGAATCGATCCCGAACACGCGTCGTCCTCAATTCTGGCCGGGCGAAAAGATCAGCGGCGCTCGGCGTCCGGCGCGGGCGTCGCCGCCGGGGTCGGCTCGGCTGGCGCGGCCGCGGTCGGCGCCGCTTGCGGCGGCGCGGCCTCGATCCGCCGCTGCGCCGCCGCGGCCTCCTCGTCCTCGCTCATGCCCTTCTTGAAGCTCTTCAGGCCCTTCGCGACATCGCCCATCATGTCGCTGAACCGGCCCTTGCCGAACAGCAGGAGCACGACCAGGCCGACGATGAGCCAATGCCAGAGGCTGAAACCACCCATGTGAAGATTCTCCCGATGTCCCGCCCTATCTAGGCCGGTTCGGAGTCACTTTCCAGTTCGTCCGCGTCGGTATCGTCGCGTTCGAGGACAAGCTGCCCCAGCGCGGCGTCGATCGGGTCGAGCAGGCCGGCCGCCTTGAGATCGTCGATGCCGGGCAGATCGCGCCGGCTGGCGAGGCCGAAATGGGTCAGGAAATCGGGCGTGGTGGCATAAGTGAGCGGCCGGCCGGGCCCCTCGCGACGGCCGGCGGGGCGAATCCAGCCCGCCTCCATCAGCACGTCCAATGTGCCCTTGCTGATCTGGACACCGCGGATCGCCTCGATCTCCGCCCGGCTGACCGGTTCGTGATAGGCGACGATCGCCAGCGTCTCGACCGCGGCGCGCGAGAGCCGCCGGCTCTCCTCGCGCTCGCGGCGCAGCATCTGAGCGAGATCGGCGGCGGTCTGGAAATGCCAGCGCCCGCCGCGCTCGACCAGCTCGACGCCGCGGCCGGCATAGTGAGACTGAAGATCGGCAAGAGCCGCTGTAACGTCCACCCGGGCGCCGACATGAAGCGCAAGCTCGGCGGCCGTCATCGGATCTTCGGCGGCGAACAAGACCGCCTCGACGGCACGCCGCGCGTCGTCCAGCTCGTTCATATTCTCCCCTCCCTGCAAGGGAGGGGATGGGGGTGGGTTAGCGGAGCGCCGGCGCGACGCCGGCGGTTCGCTACTACGCCGCATGATTCTTTTGGCGCGCGGACGCGCACACCCACCCCTCGATCCCCTCCCTGGAAGGGAGGGGAAGAAATGAGTTGCGCGATCACACTCATGCCGCCCTCACATAAAGTGGCGCGAAGCTGCGTTTCTGGTCGAGCTGCAGCTTGCCGAGCCGCGCGAGCTCCAGCGTGGCGACGAAGCTGGAGGCGAGCGCGGAGCGCCGATATTCGGGATCGTCGCTGTCCGGCAAGAAGGCCTCGAGCGCGGTCCATTCGACCTTCATGCCGATCATCCGCTCCAGCCGGTGAATCGCTTCGTCCAGCGTCATCACCGGCCGGCGCGAAACGATGTGGACCGACGGTTCACCGCGTGCGCGGATGATGCCATAGGCGGAAATCAGATCGTAGAGATCGGCCCGCCAGGCGGCGCGGCGGACAAGCTTCAGCCCTTCGGGCCGGGCGCGCGCGAAGACGTCACGGCCGAGCCGGTCGCGGGCGATCAGCCGCGCGCCGGCCTCGCGCATCGCCTGCAACCGCTGGAGGCGGAGCTGCAGCCGCGCGGCGAGGTCCTCGGCGCTCGGGTCAGCCGCCGCGTCGCGCGGCAGCAGCAGGCAGGATTTGAGATAAGCGAGCCAGGCCGCCATCACGAGATAATCGGCCGCGATCTCCAGCCGGAGCTGCTTCGCGTCGGCGATGAAGGCGAGATATTGCTCGACCAGAGCGAGGATCGAGATTTTCGCCAGATCGACCTTCTGCGCGCGGGCGAGCGTAAGCAGCAGATCGAGCGGCCCCTCCCAGCCGTCGAGATCAAGCGTCAGCCGCTCGTCCGGCGAAGCGGGGCGGGAAGGCTCGAAATCGTCGAAATCGTCGGTCACGCGGGCAAGATTAGGCAGGCCAGTGGCGGAAGTCGAAGCCGAAAGGCGACTTTTCCACAGCGAAACGATCGGTTAGCGCTTAAGTCGTGACACGGTGGCCGATCCTGCTTTGCCTCGCTCTGCTCGCCGGCTGTGCGACGACGGTCGCCGAGCCGGGGCGGGAGCAGGCTGCGTCAACGCCTCCATCGCCTGCGCCGCCCGCATTGGACGGCGTCATTCGCGACCAGACGCAGGAGCAGTCTGCGCCCCCGCCGCCGCCTCCGCCGCCTCCTCCGCCGCCCAGGGTGGGCGCCGTCACCGGCGGCCGGACGCAGGCCGGCTGCCCGCTCGCCATCGCCTTCGCCAGTTACGGCGCCGGGATCGACAATCCCGTCCGCGAGCGGGTCCAGTCGATGCTGGTCGGCGACCGCTCCGTGACCGGCTTCGACGCGCAACGCTGGGGCCGCGAGGGCGAGGTGACGCTCTGCGTCCGCACCCGGGCCGGGCCCGACGCGACGCGGCTGTTTCACCAGGCCCGCGCCCTGATCCCGGCGCAGCCGAGGGGTCCGATCACGATGAGGACGCTGAACGGCCTGAGTTTCGAAACCCCGCCTCGGCGGCGCTAGGCATAAGCGAGCAGCGCGTCCCGCTTGTCGATCAGGGCCGCTAAATCGTCCGCCCCACCCTGTCCCGCGCCGGCCATCGCCTGTGCGAGCCGTTCTGCGCCCTTGTCGGTCAGCGGCGGCAGCGCACCCGCGATCGCCTCCATTTCGTCCAGCTTGCCCGAGCAATGGAGTGCGAGGTCGCAGCCGGCATCGATGACTGCGCGCGCCCGTTCGACCGGCGTACCGCTAAGCGCTTCCATGCCGATATCATCCGACATGAGCAGGCCGCCAAAGCTGATCCGGTCGCGGATGATGCCGGCGATGATCGTCGGCGAGATGCTGGCCGGCCGCTCGGCGTCCCAGCAGCGATAGAGGACATGGGCCGTCATCGCCATCGGCGCGTCGTTCAGCGCGCGGAACGGCGCGACGTCGATCTCCAGCTCCTCGTCGGTCGCGTCGACGACCGGCAGCTCCTTATGGCTGTCCGCCATCGCCCGGCCGTGGCCCGGCATGTGCTTGATAACGCCGACGCAGCCGCCCGCTCCCAGCCCGTCCAGCATCGCCCGGCCGAGCGCCGCGACCTTCATCGGCTCGTCGCCCAGCGCCCGATCGCCGATCACGTCGTTCGCGCCCGGCTGGCGGACATCGAGCAACGGCAGGCAATCGACGTTCACGCCGACCTCGGCGAGTATCAGGCCGAGCGCCGTGCCGTTCACACGCGCCGCTTCGATCGCGCTGATCGGCGCTTTTTCATAGAGCGCGGCGAACGCCTCGCCGGCCGGGAAGGCGGGCCATTCCGGCGGCTTCATCCGTGCCACCCGTCCGCCTTCCTGATCGATCAGGATCGGCACGTCGGCACGGCCCGAGAGGTCGCGCAGCGTATCGGTCAGCGCGCGGAGCTGGGCGCGATCGACGCAATTGCGGGCAAAAAGGGCATAGCCGGCGGGGTCGGCACCGCCGAACAGGGTCTGCTCGGCGTCGGTAAGGGCGGGGCCGGACAGGCTGAAGATCGCGGAGAGCATCTCGAGACGCATATCGCCTCCGCCGCGCAAAGTCAGATGCGAAAAGGGGGCGCCGCGATGGACGCCCCCTTCCCCCTCCCGCTGATTACGCCACGACCCAAACACCGGCCGCGACGCGAGGCCCGGTTTACTGGCTGGTGAGCTCGGAGATGTGGACCTGGGCCGGATGCAGCGTGCGGCCGCCATAGGTGCCGACCCAGATTTCGTAGCGGCCCGACTGGACGTTGCTGAAGCGGACCGACGGGTTCATCCCCCGCTCGCCGCCATCGTCGTCGCAATACCAGCGGCCGTCAGGCCCGTTGACGACGATCGTCGTATCGGCGCCCGAATCGGCCGAGATGATCAGCGGCAGCCGGCTGCCGGCGACGAAGTTCAGCCGCACGTCCGGCGCATCCGAGATGAAGCCGCGGCAATTGGCGTTGATCCGGCTCGCATCGATATTGCCGCCCGAGCGGACATTGACGACATGCGGATCGCGCGGAAAGCCGGTGCGCAGATTCACGGTGCCGTAGTTCGGCGCCAGGTTGAAATTCTGCGCCGAGGCCGGAATGACGGCGACGCTTGCCGCCAGCGCCAAAGCGACGGCAAGCTTGGAACGAATGGACATGACGATACTCCCACCTTGGTTGAACCCGGCGCCGACGCGAAACCGGCGGCCCGATCGACAGCGCGGATCATCGATGACGGCGACGAAATGGTCATTCCCGCTTATGTCCGAATTTTGGCCCGACATGTGTCGGATGGCTGCGCCCGGCCGTGCCGCCTACATTGCGCCTCGATGAACGCCTTGAGCCCTCGCATGACCCCCGCCCGCCCGCTCGACATCCTGATCCTGGAGGACCAGGCGCTGGTGCGCGCCGGCATGCGCGCCCTGATCCAGATCAGCGAGCCGCACGCCCGCATCCGCGAGGCCGCGAGCTACGAGGAGGCCGTCGCGCTGGCCGAGACGGGGCCGATCGACATTGCCTTCCTCGACATCGACCTGAAGGCAGCCAGATCCGGCCTCGATTTCCTGAAATGGCTGCGCGAGGGCGAGCGCGACACGCGTGCAATCATGCTCTCCGGACATGCCGAGAAAGAACTCGTCATGGGCTGCCTCGCCGAGGGGGCGAGCGGCTATATCGTCAAGGACATGGAGAGCGACGGCCTGTTCCGCCGCGCGCTGGACACCGTCTTTTCGGGCAGTATCTTCCTGCCGGCGACGGTGATCGGTCGTGGCGGCTTCTCACCGGCCCAGCCCGCGGCGCCCGCGATCGTGTTGCCGGAATCGCTCGGCATCACCGGACGGACGCTCGAGGCACTCTATTATGTCTGCCAGGGACTGCCCAACAAGCTGATCGCCCGCAACATGGGGATCGAGGAAGGGACGGTCCGCAAGGACTATCTGCCGAAATTGTTCCGCATCTTCCATGTCGTGCGGCGGACCGAATTGATGATCGAAGTGTCGCGCCGCGGGATCGCCGTGCCGAAGCCGGAGCCGGTTCAGACCGCCTGAACCGGTGCGACTACTGCACCGATTGCCGCCACCAAAGCTTCTGGCGAGACTGGTTTCCTCAGCACCCTGCCGCCGGCCAGCCAGGGACCGTCGAACGATCCCATCTCGCCAGTGACGACGATGAGGGGCAGCGCGCGATCGAAGGCCGCGCTTGTCACGTTCACGACATCTTCCGCAGTCCGCTCCTCGGGCAGGCGATAGTCGGTGATCAGCACGTCCGGGTCGCGCTCAATGCCGGGCAGTGCCGCCTCCAGCTCGGCGAGGCTGGCGAACGATTCGTGACGAATGCCGAGCGTATCGAACAAGGTGACAGCCGAGGCGCGGACCAAGGCATCGTCCTCGACATAGAGCGCATAAAGCCCGGCCAGGTCTGACGCCTCCTCGGCCAGCGCCGGATCGACCGCCAGCGCGCCGCTGATGGCATCATCGGCATAGGGCAAATCGAGCGAGAAGCGGGTTCCGGATCCGGGCCGGGAACGCATGTCGATCCGGTGCCCCGGCAGCAGCGGCACGATCGCCGCGACGATCGACAGGCCGAGCCCGACGCCCTTTTCCCGGTCGCGCTCGGCGTTGCGGAGCTGGACGAAGGGATCGAACACCCGCGCCCAGTCCGATTCCGCGATGCCGACGCCATTGTCGACCACATCGATCCTGATCCGGCCCGGCAGGCAGACGATCCCGACCAGCACCGCCTGGCGCGCGCCCTTGGCCGGATCGGCATAAGCGATCGCATTGGCCAGCAGATTGCCGATCACACGCCCGAGAAGATGGCGGTCGGAACGCGCCCCGATCGCCGGAGCCACGCGCCAGCGGAAGCGGACCTCGACGCCTTTCTCCTGCGCCGCCACCAAGCAAGGCGCGGCGACCTCGCGGACCAAAGCCGGCAGGTCGACATCGGCCAGCTCCGCCTCGACGAAGCCCGATTCGAGCCGCGAAATGTCGAGCACCGCATTGAACGAGGTGCGGGTGAGGCGCGAAGCGTCCTGGGCGAGGCCGAGGATCTTGTCCGCTTTTCCGGCCGCGCCTTGTCCCAACGCATGGCGCGCAGCGCCGAGCAGGTTGGTCAGCGCCTGCATCGGCTGGCGAAGATCGTGCGCCGCGTCGGCGAGGAATTTCGACTTGGCCGCATTCTGCCGCTCGGCGAGCGCGCGCAATTCGTCCTTGGCGCGGACCAGCGCCTGGGTCTTGACCCGCGTCTCCTCCCGCGCCGCCTCCAGCCGCTCGTTGCGGTCGGAAAGCTGGCTCTCGCGGGCGAAGGCGTCCCGCGCCGAGCGCTCCAGCTCGACCGCGACCGCGCAGCCGATCAATGAGAAGCTCAAGAGGAACACGATCGCCGCGACATTGTAGTAAGAGAGCGACTTGGCGAAAAATTGCGGCAGATTGTCCGGCTGGGCGAGATCGGTGGTCTGGGCGAAGCCGAGGAAGCTGACGCTCGCGACAAGACAGAAGCCGGCGAGCGCATAAACCAGCCGGCTGTCGAGTCGGAACATGCCGAACAGGAAGGTGAGGATCAGCGGCAGGCAGATGAAATAGAAGAGGTAATTGTAGGGGAAGGTCGTGATCGCGATCATCCCCAGCGACAGCAAATAGAGCGCGATGGCGCAGGCCGCGAGGGCGCCGTTCGTCGCGCGGTGGCTGTCGCGGCCGAGCAGCATGACAGCCGCCGCGCCGGCGACGGCGAGCGTGCCCAGCCCACGAAGGATCAGGATGCCGCCGAGCGACGGCCTGAAATCCTGGTTGCGATAGCCGTGGAACCAGTCCCAGCCGAAATAGGAGACCCAAAAGGCCGCGATCAGGACAATCGCCACCTGCCGCGCGACCGTCCAGCGGCGGAGCGAATCGGCGCGATACTCGGCCTCCATCTCCGCCGGGAACCGCGGCGGCGGCCAGAACATGCGGCCGAGCAGCGGCGGCGCGCCCCGCCCGAACAGCGAGACGCCGGCCTCGCCCTTACGCTCGGGTCTATCCGGCAACCCTCATCCTCGCCGGCTGATCGCTCACCATCGCGCTTAGCCCGAGCTTCGCGAACAATGCCGCGTCCGCGTCACCGCCCGCATTGCCCGTCGTGAGCAGCTTGTCGCCGGTGAAGATCGAATTGGCGCCGGCGAGGAAGCAGAGCGCCTGGGTGCTCTCGCTCATGCTCTCGCGCCCCGCGGAGAGTCGGACCATCGCACGCGGCATCAGGATGCGGGCGACCGCGACGGTACGAACGAACTCGATCTCGTCGATCCTGGCGAGCGGCGTATCGGCCAGCATGTCGCCGAGCACGGTGCCCCTGATCGGCACCAACGCGTTGATCGGCACGCTCTCAGGATGCTCCGGCAGGGTGGCGAGCGCGTGCAGGAAGCCGACCCGATCCTCGCGGCTCTCGCCCATCCCGACGATGCCGCCGCAGCACACCGCCATGCCCGAGGCGCGGACATGCTCCAGCGTGTCGAGCCGCTCCGCATAGGTCCGGGTGGTGATGATCGCGCCATAATGTTCGGGCGAGGTGTCGAGATTGTGGTTGTAGTAATCGAGCCCGGCCTCGGCGAGGCGATCGGCCTGGCTCCGGGTCAGCATGCCGAGCGTCATGCAGGTTTCGAGGCCCAGCGCCTTCACGCCCGCGACCATCTCGCAGAGCGCGTCCATGTCGCGGTCCTTGGGCTCACGCCAGGCGGCGCCCATGCAGAAGCGGCCCGATCCCGCCGCCTTGGCCTCGGCCGCAGCCGCGAGCACCGCGTCCGCGTCCATCAGCTTTTCGGCCTTGAGCCCGGTCTTGGCGTGCACGGATTGCGAGCAATAGCCGCAATCCTCCGGGCAGCCGCCGGTCTTGATGCTGAGCAGGGTGGAGAGCTGAACCTCGTTCGGCGCATGATGGGCACGATGCGCCTGCTGCGCCTGCCAGAGCAGATCGAGCAGCGGCAGCTCGAACAAGGCGGCGATGTCGTCGCGCGTCGGGGTCATTCGGCGGCCTCTTCCAAAGGCGGGAGGTTGTGGCCGAGCAGCTTCAAGACCTCGCCGGCCGCCTCGACCAGATTGGTGCCGGGGCCGAAGATCGCCTGCACGCCCGCCTCGCGCAGCATGTCGTAATCCTGCGGCGGGATGACGCCACCGACGACCACCTTGATGTCCGGCCGGCCCAAGTCGCGGAGATGGCCGATCAGCTCCGGCACCAGCGTCTTATGGCCGGCTGCCAGGCTTGAGGCGCCGACCACGTCGACCTGCTTCTCGACCGCCAGCCGGGCGCTTTCCTCGGGCGTCTGGAAGAGCGGGCCGGGGACGATCTCAAAGCCCAGGTCCGCGAAGGCGGAGGAGACGAGGTTGGCGCCGCGATCATGGCCGTCCTGACCCATTTTGGCGACCAGCATGCGGGGCTTACGTCCCAGCCGGCGGCCGATGCCGCGCACCCCGTCCTCGGCGCGCGACCAGGCCGGATCGTCCGCCCAGGCGGCGCCGTAAATGCCCTCGACCGGCGTCGGCACCGTGCCGTAGCGGCCGAACGCGTCCTCCAGCGCCAGACTGATTTCGCCGAGCGTGCAGCGGGCGCGAGCGGCCTCGACCGAAAGTGCGAGCAGGTTCGCATCGCCCTTCGCGCCGTCGCGGAGCGCATCAAGCGCCGCTTTGGCCTTGGCCGGATCGCGCTCGGCGCGGGTCTTCTCGATCCGCGCGATCTGGCCGGCCCGGACCTTCGCATTGTCCACCTCGAGGATGTCGAGATGATCCTCCTCAGCCTTGCGGTAGCGGTTGACGCCGACGATCACCGTCTCGCCGCGATCGACCCGCGCGGCGCGGGCGGCCGCGGCCTCCTCGATCCGGCGCTTGGGCATGCCTTCGGCGACCGCATTGGTCATGCCGCCCATTGCCTCGACCTCCTGGATCAGCGCCCAGGCCTTCTCGGCGAGTTCGCTGGTGAGGCTCTCGACATAATAAGACCCGCCGAGCGGATCGGCGACATTGGGGATGCCGCTCTCCTCGGCGATGACGAGCTGCGTGTTGCGGGCGATTCGGGCGGAGAAATCGGTGGGCAGCGCCACCGCCTCGTCGAGGCTGTTGGTGTGCAGGCTCTGCGTGCCGCCCAGCACCGCCGCCAGCGCCTCCAGGGTGGTGCGGATGACATTGTTGTAGGGGTCCTGCTCGGTCAGCGACACGCCGCTGGTCTGGCAGTGGGTGCGGAGCATCTTGGACTTCCCGTTCTTCGCCCCGAAACCGTCCATGATCCGATGCCAGAGCAGGCGGGCAGCCCTGAGCTTCGCCACCTCCATGAAGAAGTTCATGCCGATGCCGAAGAAGAAGCTGAGCCGCGGCGCGAACGCATCCACGTCCAGCCCCTTGGCCATCGCCGCGCGGACATAATCGGCGCCGTCGGCGAGGGTGAAGGCGAGCTCCTGCACCGCCGTCGCCCCGGCCTCGTGCATGTGATAGCCGCTGATCGAGATCGAGTTGAACTTCGGCATGTTGGCCGAGCAATATTGGATGATGTCCGCGACGATCCGCATCGAGGGCGCGGGCGGATAGATATAGGTATTGCGGACCGCGAACTCCTTCAGGATGTCGTTCTGGATCGTGCCGGCGAGCTTCTCCTGGCTCACGCCCTGCTCCTCCGCGGCGACGATGTAGAAGGCCATGACCGGCAACACCGCGCCGTTCATCGTCATCGAGACGCTCATCTTGTCGAGCGGGATGCCGTCGAACAGGATCTGCATGTCGGCGAGCGTGTCGATCGCCACCCCCGCCTTGCCGACATCGCCGACGACGCGCGGATGATCGCTGTCATAGCCGCGATGGGTGGCGAGATCGAAAGCGACCGAAAGGCCCTTCTGCCCGGCCGCGAGGTTGCGGCGGTAGAAGGCGTTGGAATCCTCGGCGGTCGAGAAGCCGGCATATTGGCGGATCGTCCAGGGCCGCCCGGTGTACATCGAGACATAGGGCCCGCGCGTGAACGGCGCGAAGCCGGGCAGGCCGGGATCGAGGCTGGCGGCGTCCTCGGCGGTGTAGAGCGGCTGGACGTCGATGCCTTCAGGCGTACGCCAGACGAGGTCCTTGCCCTTCACCTCCTTATGGGCGGCGGTGTCCCAATCGGTGCGGGTGGGCTTCCTATCGTTCATCACCACCAACCTACCCGCTCGTCCCGAGCGAAGTCGAGGGCGTATGCCCGGACTCAGTGCCGTTGCAGGAGCAAGCCTGCCCCGCGGACAGGCCCAAAGCTCCCGCAACCCCCTCCCCTATGCTCGGAACGAGCGATGATGATGCCCTGCTAATGCGCCGCGATCGACGTCATCGCGGCTTGCCGCTTCATCGGACCGGTCACCAGGATGTTGTCGACATGACCATCGAACGCGTCATAGTCCGCGGCGTCGCTGTCGCGGCGCATCGCCCGGACCAGCGCCAGATAGGCGTCCCGGCTGGCCGGCTTCCTGGGATCGCCGCCCGTATCGTAGAAATGGCTCAGCGCGGAGACCACCTCCTTGGAGCCGTAGATGAGCACCGCCGAATGAGCGGTGACGAAACGCGCATTGGCCGCCTCCATCGCGGCCAGCTCGTCGGAGGCAAGCGCCTGTCCGGTGGTCAGCTTTTGCATCACCTGCATGACACGCGGGCCCGATGCGCCGGCGACAGCATCGATATAGGCGGTATAGGCCTCCGTAATGCGGTCCTGCCGGTATTTGGCGGCTTCGCGGCTGCGCGCGAAATAAGCGCCGATGAAGAGGCCCGCGAAGGTGAGCAAAGGCCCGAGGATCGCCAGCCAGATTGCCGTTCCGCTCATCGTTCCCTCTCCCGCTCCTAGTGCGCCCCCTTCGGCGTCTCCATGATCTCGGTCAGCACGCCCCCCATGTCCCTCGGGTGGACGAAGAAGATGAGCGTGCCATGCGCGCCGATGCGCGGCTCGCCGAGCACCTTCGCGCCCTTGCTCTCGAACCATGCCTTGGCTTCGTGGATGTCCGGCACCTCGTAGCAGAGATGATGCTGCCCGCCGGCCGGGTTCTTCGCGAGAAAGGCGTGGATCGGCGAGGCTTCGCCCAGCGGCTCGATCAGCTCGATCTGCGTGTTGGGCGTGTCGACGAAGCAGACCTTCACCCCCTGCGCCGGCAGGTCGAACGGCTCCCGGATCACCTCCGCCCCCATCACGTCCCGGTAGAAGGCGATCGAGTGCTCGATCGAAGGCGTCGCGACGCCGACATGGTTGAGGCGGCCGAGTTTCATCTGACTATCCCCGTCATCGCGAGCGCAGCGAAGCAATCCAGAACCGAGCCCTCAGCCATGGGCAATACTCTCGAACAGGTCATTCCAGTCAGGGTTCATTTCTTCGATCAGCGCCCGCTTCCTGGATCGCGAACCTGCCTTGATCTGCTTTTCCCGAGCGATTGCCGTATTCATCGCCCCCGCCATCTCGTGCCAGACCAAAGTCTTGCAGCCGTACCGCTTGGTGAAACCGTCCGCGACGCCCTCGCGATGCTGCCACGCCCGCTGCGGGAGGTCCGAGGTGACGCCGGTGTAAAGCGTCCCGTTGCGCTTGCTCGCCATGATGTAGACAGCCGGCCACCGCTCACGCCGGGTCATTCATTCGACCCCAGCCTCGTCATTGCGAGGAGCCGAAGGCGACGAAGCAATCCAGACGATCGCATCTCGGCGCCGACTGGATTGCTTCGCTTCGCTCGCAATGACGGGGAGGAGCGGCGACGCCGACATGATTGAGGCGGCCGAGCTTCATCTGAAATTCCACAATCTGACGCCGAACAGGAGATCGATCGCTATCGCCGCGACGAGCACCAGCACAAGCCCGTAGAGGCCGAGCAGCGCATGGAACGCGCCCCGGCGCTCAGCCCTTACGACATGGCTGCGCGCGATCGGCAGGCGCCCTTCCCGAAGGCCGCGCATCATCGTCCAGACGATCCACGGTACGAGCAGCAGCGCGACCAAGCCGGCGAGCAGATCCTCGCCACGGCCGCTCATCCGCCCGGCCTGAAATGGGGGACGGCCCAGGCCAGGGTCGCGACGCCGACGACCGCGCAGAGGATGACGGCGGCCCAGAACGCGCCGGGCTGTGTGTCCTTGCGGAACGTGACGCTGCTGACGACCTTCATCTCGCCCTTGGCGAGCGCGAAGATCGCGACCACGACCAACGCGATCCCGAACCCCAAAGCGAAGCCGACCCAGGTCGGCGCGGTTTCAGAGCGCATGGCGCTATTTCCCTACAACGGAATATTGTCGTGCTTTTTCCACGGGTTCTCGAGCTGCTTGTCGCGCAGCCTGCGGAGGCCGAGCGCGATCCGGCGACGAGTCGAGTGCGGGTAAATCACCTCGTCGATGAAGCCCTTCGACGCTGCGACGAAGGGGTTGGCGAAGCGCTCCTCATAGTCGGCCGTGCGCGCCGCGATCTTCTCCGGATCGCCGATGTCCTTGCGGAAGATGATCTCGACCGCACCCTTGGCCCCCATCACCGCGATCTCGGCGGTGGGCCAGGCATAGTTCAAATCGCCGCGCAGGTGCTTGGAGGCCATCACGTCATAGGCGCCGCCATAGGCCTTGCGGGTGATGACGGTGATCTTCGGCACCGTCGCCTCGGCATAAGCGAAGAGCAGTTTGGCGCCGTTCTTGATGATGCCCTCATGCTCCTGCGCGACGCCGGGAAGGAAGCCGGGCACGTCGACGAAGGTCAGGATCGGGATATCGAACGCGTCGCAGAAACGAACGAAGCGCGCCGCCTTCTTCGACGATTTGATGTCGAGCACGCCGGCGAGCACCATCGGCTGGTTCGCGACGACGCCGACCGTCCGCCCCTCGACCCGGCCGAAGCCGGTGATGATGTTCGCGGCATGAGCGGGCTGGAGCTCGAAAAAGTCGCCGTCGTCGGCGACCTTCCGGATCAGCTCGTGCATGTCATAGGGCTTGTTGGCGCTGTCCGGGATCAGAGTGTCGAGGCTGTCCTCCTGCCGGTCCCACGGGTCCTCGCAGGGGCGCTCGGGCAGGTCGTGGCGGTTGGAGAGCGGAAGGAAATCGAAGAAGTCGCGGGTCGCGAGCAAGGCGTCGATATCATTCTCGAAGGCGACGTCGGCGACGCCGGATTTGGTCGTGTGGGTGACGGCGCCGCCCAGCTCCTCCTGGGTCACCACCTCGTTGGTCACGGTCTTCACCACGTCCGGCCCGGTGACGAACATGTAGGACGAGTCCTTCACCATGAAGATGAAGTCGGTCATCGCCGGGGAATAGACGGCGCCGCCGGCGCAAGGGCCCATGATCAGGCTGATCTGCGGGATGACGCCGCTGGCGAGGACGTTGCGCTGGAAGACCTCGGCATAGCCGGCGAGGCTGGCCACGCCCTCCTGGATGCGGGCGCCGCCGGAATCGTTGAGACCGATGACCGGCGCGCCGACCTTCATCGCCATGTCCATGACCTTGCAGATCTTCTGCGCATGCCGCTCGGAGAGCGAGCCGCCGAAGACGGTGAAATCCTGCGCGAAGGCGAAGACGAGGCGGCCGTTGATCGTGCCGGAGCCGGTGACGACGCCGTCGCCGGGAATCTGCTGCTCGGCCATGCCGAAATCGACGCAATTATGCTCGACATACATGTCATATTCTTCGAACGACCCGGGATCGAAGAGCACCCCGAGCCGCTCGCGTGCGGTCAGCCGGCCCTTGGCGTGCTGCGCCGCGATCCGCTTCTCGCCGCCGCCCAGCCGCGCCTGCGCCCGGCGGCGCTCCAGCTCCTCGATCCTCGTCGCCATGGAGTGCGAGAAAGACCCCGGCGCACAAAAGGTCAAGCCGAGGCCGCTTTCTTCACAATTTGGTAGCCGGCGACGGGCTAGAATGAGCCACATGGAGCCCAAATTCACCTTCCGGCTCGATCACGCCCGCGGGCTGGTGCGGATCAGCATGGCCGGCTTCTACGACATCGGCGATGTCGCCGCCTTCTTCGACGCGCAGCGCACCGCTCATGCCGAGCTCGGCCTGCCGCCGAACCAGCACCTCACGCTCAACGACCTCAGAGGCATGCAGGTCCAGAAGCAGGAGGTCATCGAGGCTTTCCGGGTAGGGCTGGCCGTGCCGGAGGAGAGGGCGCGCAAGCTGGCGATCGTGGTCGATGCCGCAATGGCGCGCGCTCAGGCCAACCGGGCGATCGCCTCGGCCGATACGCACTACTTCACCGATGTCGCCGAGGCGGAGGCCTGGCTGTTCGCCGACGAGGAAATGGTCGCCGTTTCCCGCGCCGCCGCCGCGCGCTAGCCCTATCGGCCCAGCCGCCGCCACCGGCCCGGCGACATCGCGAAGGCGCGCCGGAACAGATGGTTGAAATGGGAGATGTCGTTGAAGCCGGCATCGAGCGCGATCTCGGTGATCGGCGCGGCGCTCTCCTGCAGCCGCTCGGCGCAGGCGCGCAAGCGCAGCCCGATCAGGAAGCGGTTGGGGCTGGTGCCGGTCAGGTCGCGGAACAGGCGCAGAAAATGGAACCGGCTGAGCCCGGCCCGCGCCGCGAGATCCGACAGGCTGTGCGTCTCGGCAAAATGGCCTTCAAGGAAGCGGACCGCGTCGAGCACCACCCGGCTGTCGCGCGCTGACGGCGGCGGCGCCGCGGCCTCGCGGTCCAGCCCGAACGCGGCCGCGACCAAAGCCAGGACGAGCTCCTCCTGCTCGCGCTCGCTGCGCACCAGCCGCAGGATGGCGGCATGGAGCGGCGCGCTGCTTGGGCCCGGCGGCAGCGCCGCGAGCCGGAAGGCGGCGCTGGATTGGCCGGCGGCGTCGGCCGCCTCCTCGATCAAGGCGCGATCGAACGCGACAACCGAACGGTGATTGTGCGCACGATCGAACTGGCGGCAGGTGAATTGTTCGCCGGCATTGCCGAACAGGATCGTGCCCGGCACGGCCATCGCCGCGCCGGTCTGGGTCCGATAGCTGAACGGGGTGGAATGGACGACGCCCATGGCGGGCCCGTGATAGAGCCGTTCGATAATCCCGTCGGAACCGGTCCGGCAGAGCGATTCCCCGGCGCCGTAGAGCGCGCCGCGGGCCGGCAAAGCGGGCCCGGTCACATCCACCCGGAAGTCATTGCGTTGAGATATGGCGCGGCCGTCCATCGATCGTCACTTTCTCCGGCCCACATCCGCAACTTACAGCAATTTCGCCCAAGCGCGAACATTGGAAGCGGCGCTATCCCTTTTTGGTGCACTGGACGACGACCAGATTGAAGGCTGCGGCCTACGGCGCAGCGGCGGCAGCGATCGGGCTCGACAGCCTCGCCGCCGGCGAAACCACGCCCTTCCTTCCGTTCGGGAGCAGCGTCTCGCTGGTCGCCGCCGGGTTGATCCTGATCTTCTGGCCGCCTTTGGCCCCGGTCGCGGCGCGGCTTGCGGCGCTGATTTTCGCGGTTTGGGCCATCGTGCTGAAGGCCCCTTTGATCGTGGCGGAGCCAGCCAACGGGCCAGCCTGGCTCGCGCTGGCCGGATTGCTGGCGCTTGCCGCGGCAGGGCCAAGGCTGGGTGTGGCGGAAGCGGGGGCGGGCGAGGGCGAAGAAAAAGTGCGGGTTCCAGAATGGCGACCGCTCCAGGGAGCCTCGCCCATCGCGCGCCGGCCCGGCTATCAGGGATCGAGGGGATAATATGCGGGCGGACGGCGTCATCCTTGCCATCGGCACAATCGGCTATGGGCTTGTCTGCCTCGCCTTCGGCGATTTCGGGCTGCAATGGCAGCCGGTCCCGGACTGGGTGCCCGGCCGAACGCCGCTCGCTTATGCCAACGGCGCCCTGCTCGCCGCGGCCGGGGCTTTGCTGCTCTGGCCCAGATCCTCGCTGTGGGCCGCGCGCTTCCTCGCCTTCTATCTTCTCCTGTGGGTGCTGGTGCTGAAGCTGCCGAAGCTCGTCGCGGCCCCGGCGTCGGTCGCGGCCTGGCTGGGGCCCGCCGAAATCCTCTCGATCGCCGCCGGCGCGGTGACGCTCGCCTTGCTTCTGGATCGAACGCCAGCCGAAAGGGGCATCCGCATCGCCCGCTATGCCTATGGCGTCTGCCCGATCATCTTCGGCCTCAGCCATTTTGTCTATGCGGACTTCACCGCAAACATGGTGCCGGCGTGGATCCCCGCGCCGCTCTTCTGGGCCTGGGCGACCGGCATCGGCCATTTCGCCGCCGGGCTCGCAATCCTGAGCGGCGTGCTCGCGCGCCTCGGCGCGACATTGCTGGCGGCGATGATGGTCAGCTTCGCGCTGTTGCTCCACCTCCCTCGCGTCCTTGCCGATCCGGCGAGCCACATCGAATGGACGATGCTCGCCGTCGCGACCATGCTGACCGGCGCGGCGTGGCTGGTCAGGGCAGGAATAAAGCCAGCGCAGGCATCGATCGCCTGGCTGCGGCCCGCGCCTAGCGTCCCGTGAAGCGCGGCGGCTGTTTCTGGAGGAAGGCCATGACGCCGGCCTTGAAATCGTCGGTGCGGCCGGCGTCGCGTTGCGCAATGCGCTCGGCGGCGAGCGCCTCGGTCAATGAGGACTGCTCGGCGTCGCGGGCGAGGCGGCGCAGCGAGCCGTAAGCGGCCGTCGGCCCGGCGGCGAGCTTGGTCGCCAGCGTCTTGGCCTCATCGAGCAGCCGGTCGTCCTCGACCATCCGGCTGATCATCCCCCATTGCTCCGCCTGCTCGGCCGGAACGCGCTCGCCGAGCATCATCATTTCCATCGCCCGCGCCCGGCCGGCTAGGCGGGGCAGCAGCCAGGTCGCACCGGCATCGGGGATCAGGCCGATATTGATGAACGCCTGGAGGAAATAGGCGGAGCGGCCGGCGATCACGATGTCGGCGGCGAGCGCGAGGCTGCACCCCGCGCCGGCGCACGGCCCGTTCACCGCTGCGATCACGGGCATCGGGCAAGCGAACAGCGCCTCGATCAGCGGATTGAAATGCGCCTCCAGCGACGCGCCGACATCGTCGGGCAGGCCGCCGCCGGACGTCAGATCGGCGCCGCTGGAAAAGCCCAGCCCCTCGCCGGTCATCAGCAGGCAGCGCGCGCCGGAGTCCGACAGGCTCTCGACCGCCGCGCGCAATTCGTCGACCATCGCCCCATTGAGCGCGTTCAGCGATTTCGGCCGGTCGAGCGTCAGCGTCGCGACCCCATCTTCGCCCTGCTCCAGCCTGACATATCGAAAATCCATGCCCGTTCGTAACGCGCGCGACACGGATTACCAGCAGGTCAGTCTTCGGCGGTCGCTTCTTGGGGGGCATGCAGCCTGAGCCGCCGCACCCGGCGCGTGTCGCCCTCGGTCACCTCGAAACGCCAGCCGGTCGGATGCTCGACCGTCTCGCCGGGTTGCGGGATGCGGCCGGCGAGGATGAAGGTGAGTCCGCCCAGCGTGTCGACATCCTCCTCGACCAGGCCGAGCCGCTCGTCGATCGCCTCGGCGACATCCTCCAGCTCGGCGCGTGCGTCCGCTTCCCACACGCCCGGCGCGACTTCGGCGAGCAGGCCGGGCAGTTCCTCGTCATGCTCGTCCTCGATGTCACCGACGATTTCCTCGACCACGTCCTCGATGGTCAGCAGACCCTCGGTGCCGCCGAACTCGTCGACGACGATCGCGAGATGGACCCGACCGGCGCGCATCCGCGCGAGCAGATCCAGCATGCCCATCGATTCGGGCACGAAGAGCGGCGTGCGCATCAGGGTGCGGATGTCGGGCGTGTCCGGTCCGGGTGCGAAATGGTGCAGGAAGACGTCCTTCAGGTGGATCATGCCCACGACGCGGTCGAGATTGCCGTCGTAGACGGGCAAGCGGCTGTGCTCCGCCTCGGCCAGCGCCGTGATGAGGTCGGGAAGGCCGATGTCGGCCGGCACGGCGATGATCTCGCCGCGCGGCACCGCCACGTCGCCGGCGGTCTTCTCGCCGAAGTGGAGGATGTTCTTGAGCATCTCCCGCTCGGCCGCGGAAAGGTCGCCGACCCGCGGCGCCTCGCCCTCGCGATTCTCCAGGACCTCCTCGATCTCGTCGCGAAGGCTGGATTCGCTGCCGTCGCCCAAGAGGAAGGCGCGCAAGCCGCCCCAGAAACTTCGTCCTTGCCCCCGGTCGCCCGGACTGTCGTCGTCCATGATGTTAGGATCGCACCTCGTTCAGTTCATAAGGGTCGGCGACGCCGATCGCGGCGAGCGCCCGCCGCTCCACGCTTTCCATCTCCTCGGCCGCATCCTCGCCCTGCTCATGGTCGTAGCCGAGCAGGTGGAGCGCGCCATGGACGACTAGATGCGCGGCGTGCGCCTCGATGGAAACCTTTTTCTCGGCCGCCTCGCGCGCGCACACGCCATGCGCGAGGACGATGTCGCCCAGCATCGGCGCGTCAGCGATCTCCGCCAGATCGGCCATCGGGAAGGAGAGGACGTTGGTCGGCGCATCCTTTCCGCGCCAGGTCCGGTTCAGGGTGCGCGCCTCCTCGTCGGAGGTGAACAGGACCGAGATTTCGCAATCGGCCAGCCCCGGATAGCGGCTCGCGGCGACAGCGGCGTGGACCGAGCGGCGAGCCAGCGCGGCCCAGTCGATTCTACCGTCCCATTCCTCGGATATGTCGGTCTCGACGCCGATCACCGGTCCGGCCCCTCATAGGCCTCGACGATCCGGCCGACGAGCGGGTGGCGGACGACGTCGCCGGCGCCAAAGCGGATCATCGAGATTCTCTCGATCCCCTCGAGCTTGCCGACCGCGTCGTTGAGGCCGGAGGTGGCGCCGGGCGGCAAATCGGTCTGGTTGGGATCGCCACAGATCACCATCCGCGAGCGCATGCCGAAGCGGGTCAGGAACATCTTCATCTGCTGCGGCGTCGTGTTCTGCGCCTCGTCGAGGATGATGAAGGCATCGCTCAGCGTCCGGCCGCGCATGAAGGCGATCGGCGCGATCTCGATCTCGCCGGACGCGATCCGCCGCTCGACCTGCTCGGTCGGCAGCATGTCGTAGAGCGCGTCGTAGAGCGGGCGCAGATAGGGATCGACCTTGTCCTTCATGTCGCCGGGCAGGAAGCCGAGCCGTTCGCCGGCCTCGACGGCGGGGCGGGACAGGATCAGCCGATCGACGCTGCCGCCGATCAGCTGCTGCACCGCCTGCGCGACCGCCAGATAGGTCTTGCCGGTGCCGGCCGGGCCGAGCGCGAAGATCATGTCGTCGCGGGCCAGCGCCTCCATATAGACCGCCTGCGCCTTGGAGCGCGGGACGATCGTCTTCTTGCGGGTGCGGATCATCACCTTGGGCGGCTCGATCACCTCTGGGGCGATGATCCCGTCCAGGGTCGGCTGGCCGGACATGGCGATGATCGCGTTGACCAGTTCGGCGTCGATGTCCTGACCCTCGTCGAGCCGGTTGTAGAGGCCGAGCAGCACCTCGCGGGCGCGCGCGGCGGCGCCCGGCTCGCCCTCGATCTGCACCTTGGCGCCGCGCGCCGCGATATAGACGCCGAGCCGGTCCTCGATCGCCACCAGGTTGCGGTCGAACTCGCCGAACAGGGGTCCGAGCAGATGGGGCTGCTCGAACTCGATCTCGACCCGGGCGCGGGGGCCTGAGGCGGCTTCGGCTTTCTTCTGCTGGGCCATAATCAGCGCTCCCCGGCGGCCGAGCGGAGCGTCGCGGTCATCGAAAAGTCCGTGTTTCGGTATTCATCCAGGCCCTCAAATTCAAAGCACAGTGTTCCTTCAATATCTAGCGACATCGTCCCATCCGCTATCCGACCGAAGCGCAGAACGGTCACATCAATAGGGTGGTGGGCATGTTCGATGTACATCGATGCATCGATGTAACCCGGCTCTGGATTCCGCGGGAACTGAAACGTCTGGTTTTGCAGGTCATCCAAGTCGCCAGAAGGCAACGGCACGCCCTCCATTCGGATGCTCGTGGATACGATTTCGACACTGTCCTCAAGCGGCAGCTCAAAAGGCTTCAACGGCACTTCGATGGCGATGCCAATGTCCGTTTCCTCGATCCTCCCGGTTTCGGCATGAATAAGAGCCGTGGGAAACTCCATCTCAGGCCGCCACCCTTTCTGTTCCCCGGCGAAGGCCGGGGTCCAGATCTGAGTCGGTAACTGGACCCCGGCCTTCGCCGGGGAACAGCTTGCCCGCCAGGCTGTTGGGGCCCGCCGAAAGCAGTTCCACGGTCACGATGTCACCGATCGCGGTGTCGGTCTCGAGATGCACGGATTGCAGCCAGGGCGTCTTGCCGACCAGCTGGCCGGGCTTGCGGCCGGGTCGTTCGAGCAGAATCTCGCAGCGCCGGCCGACGCTCGCCTGATTGAAGGCTAGCTGTTGCCGCCCAAGCAGCGCCTGCAAGCGCTGAAGTCTTTCGTCCATCACTTGGGGCGCCACCTGATTGTCCATATTCGCCGCCGGGGTGCCGGGGCGAGGTGAATATTTGAACGAAAAGGCCTGCGCGTAGCCGACCGCCTCGACCAGCTTCAGCGTTTCCGCGAACTCGGCCTCCGTTTCGCCGGGGAAGCCGACGATGAAATCGCCCGACAGCGCGATGTCCGGCCGCGCGGCGCGGACGCGATCGAGGATGCGGAGATAGCTCTCAGTCGTGTGGCTGCGGTTCATCGCCTTCAGGACGCGATCGCTCCCCGACTGCACGGGCAAGTGCAGATAGGGCATCAGCTTTTCGACCTCGGCATGGGCGCGAATCAGGCCCTCCGTCATGTCGTTCGGGTGGCTGGTCGTGTAGCGGATGCGATGGAGGCCCGGCAGCGCGTCGAGCGCGCGGATCAAAGTGTCCAGCCCGCGCTCGCCCTCGGCCCAGGCGTTCACATTCTGGCCGAGCAGCGTGATTTCCTTCGCCCCGGCGTCGAGCAACGCCTTCGCCTCGTCGAGGATCGCCGCGAACGGCCGCGATATCTCCGCGCCACGCGTGTAGGGGACGACGCAATAGGTGCAGAATTTATCGCAGCCTTCCTGCACCGTCAGGAAGGCGCTCGGCCCCTGCCGCCGCCGCGCCGGCAGCGCGCCGAATTTGGAGAGCGCGGGCATGCCGGTGTCGAGCGCCACCTGCCCCGCCGCCGCCTTGGCGACCAAAGCCGGCAGGTTATGATAGGCCTGCGGGCCGACAACGACATCGACCTTCGCCCGCCGCGCGATCTCCTCGCCCTCGGCCTGGGCGACGCAGCCGGCGACCGCGATCATCGGCCGCGAGCCGTCGGCGCGCTTCAGCCGGCCGATCTCCGAATAGACCTTCTCGGTCGCCTTCTCGCGGATGTGGCAGGTGTTGAGCACGACGAGATCGGCCGCCGCCGGATCGGCGGCGAGCGTCAGGCCGTCGGCCTCGAGCGTCTCGGCCATGCGCTCGCCGTCATAGACATTCATCTGACAGCCGAGCGACTTGACCGCATAAGTGGCGGGACGATCCATCGCGCCGCCTATAGGGGATGGGCCGGCGCGGCGGAAGCAAGCGCCGCCACGATTTCTTCACGCGCCATCGCCGCCAGCGCCTTGCGGTCCTCGGCCGCGGCCGGATCGATCGGGGCGAGGAAGGCGAGCGTGACCGGGATCGTGCCGAGTCGGGAGAGGATGCGGCGGACATTGCCCGCCATGCTCTCATCGTCGAGCCAGGCGATCGTCGCCGTCGCCGCGCCATAATCGAGCGCGACGGGCTGGACGACCACGGCCGGGATCGGCGGGTAGAGCGAGGCGAACAGGCTGGCGCGGAACGGCAGCACGTCGCGGGTGGCATCGACCGTGCCTTCCGGGAATAAGGCGACCTTGCCGCCCTCGGCCAGCTTGTCGCGGATCTGGTCGGCCTGCGCCTGAACCTGATGGCGGGCGGCGCGGACGACATAGAGCGTCGCATTGAGCCCGGCGAGCCAGCCCACCATCGGCAAGCGCCGGACCTCGTCCTTGGCGACGAAGGATGCTCCAGTGACGCCGCCGATGGCGAGGATATCGAGCCAGCTCTCGTGATTGGCGGCGAACAGGACGGAGCCGGCCACCGGCGTGCCGCCGACCGTCACCCGGAGGCCGCAACGCCGTGCCGCGAATCCGAGAAAGGCCTGCGGCCAGGGGGAGCGCCGACCGGCCAGCTTCCACGAATAGTGCAGCGGAACGAAGAGGAGCAGGCCGAGGCCGATCGCCCCGAGCCGCGCGATCATGCGGATCATTGAGGGCCTGCCCTGCCCATCCACGACGGCTGTGACGGAGTGGATTTTGGTTCAGGGCAAGGAGCGAGGAGCGAGCGATGCTGGACGCATCGTGACCGACGAGCGACGCCGCCATGGGCCAAAATCCGCCCGCCGCTTCGCGGTCGTCCGGAGAAGGCCGCCGGCGGCGTCGGCCGGCTTGTCCGGGCCACCAGCCCGGACTGCACCGTCCTCCTTGCCGGCGGCCTTCTCCGGGCGATCCCGGCCATTGCGGAGGTTGGATGCAGGCCCTGGCCGAGCCGGGCGAAAGGGAAGTGCCGCTTTATCGCCGCCGGAAGCTGTGCTTTAACGGCGCCGGGCTTGGCACCGAAGGGGACGGCATGGCGACGGCGGAGCTTCCCGGCGAGGATGCGCGGTGACCTTCGCGCCGTTCCGCATCGAGAGCGCGGCACTGACTCATGAGGGGCGCGTGCGCGACCATAATGAGGACAGCTATTGCGCCCGCGAGGGCGACGGCCTGTGGGCGGTCGCCGACGGCATGGGCGGCCATGAGGGCGGCGAATGGGCGTCGGGCGAGATCGTCAAGGCGCTCGACGCGCTCGACCTGCCCGAGGATTTCGACGCCGCGCAGGACGCGATCGCCGATGCGATCGGAACGGCCAACCGCAGGATCGTCGCCCAGGCGAAAGTGCGCGGCAAGCAGATGGGCTCGACCGTTGTCGCCCTGCTGATGCGCGGCGCGCGCTACGCCATCCTCTGGGTGGGCGACAGTCGCGCTTATGTGTTGCGCGACGGCGCACTCATCCAATTGAGCCGCGACCACAGCCAGGTGCAGGAGATGGTCGATCGCGGCATCATGCGGCCCGAGGATGCGGAGGGCCATCCGATGGGCCACATCCTGTCGCGCGCCGTCGGCGTCCGCGACGATGTGCAGGTCGACCGTGTGACCGGCGACATAGAGCCGGGCGACACGTTCCTGCTCTGCAGCGACGGTCTGCACGGCTATGTCGACAAGGCCGACATTACCCGGCTGCTGGTGCAGCACACGCCGGACGAAGCCTCGACCGACCTGGTCGAGATCACCCTCGCCAACGGTGCGCCGGACAATGTGACGGTGATCGCCGTCTCGGCGACCGAGGCGACCATTCTCTCTTTTCCGGATTCGGTGAACGCATGAGCGACGACAAGAACGACAGGCGCCCCGATGCCGGCGACGAGCGGACGGTTTTCGTGGCTCCCGGCGGAACGATGCCGCCGCCGCCCGCCGATGACGGGTTCGTCGGCGACAGCGAGCCGGTCGGCGCGCCGCCGGCACCGCCGCCGTCTGCCGAGGGGGAGGGCGAGGAGAAGACCGCCCGATCCGAACCGGTGAAGGCGAAGAAGCCGCGCAAGAGGAAAGAGGAGCCGGAGGAGAAGACGGAGCCGTCCATCCCGATGCCGCCCGTGCCGACGCCGCGCGACGAGCCGGAGGCGGCGACAGTCGTTGCGGACGGTGCCATTCCGATGCCGCCAATGCCGACGCCGCGCGACGAGCCGGACGCCGCGACCGTGGTCGCGATGCCGCCGGTCCCCGACGCCGGTGGGGCCGGCGAGCCCGCGACCGTGATCGCCGGCGCGACCACGCCTCCACCGACTGCCGCCGAACCGCACCCGACCACGCCGCCCGTGCCGGAGGTCGCGGCCCAGACGAGCCCGCCGGACGGGACGAGCAGCTCGACCGGCCCGTTCGTCGCCCGCGAGGCGCAGAAGATCCAGGTCGGCGACGTCCTCAACCATATTTTCGAGGTGAAGCGCTTCCTCGCCCGCGGCGGCATGGGCGAGGTGTTCGAGGGCTGCAACGTCAACACCGACGAGCGGGTCGCGATCAAGGTGATGCTGCCGCAGATGGCGGCGGACGAGAAGGTGGTCGCGATGTTCCGCAAGGAGGCGCGGACGCTCACCAAGCTCCAGCACGAGGCGCTCGTCTCTTACCGCGTGCTGGCCCAGGAGCCGCAACTGGGCGTGCTCTATATCGTGACCGAGTTCATCGAGGGCGTGAACCTGGGCGACACGCTGGGCAGCGTCCCGCGCGGCGCCGACGAGCTGCGCAACCTGCTGCGCCGGCTCGCCTCGGGCCTCGGCGCGGCGCACAAGCTGGGCGCCGTCCACCGCGACATCTCGCCGGACAATATCCTGCTCCCGGGCGGCGACGTCCACCAGGCGAAGATCATCGATTTCGGCATCGCCAAGGATCTGGAAGCCTCCTCGGCGACGATCGTCGGCGACGGCTTCGCCGGCAAATTGAACTATGTCGCGCCCGAGCAGCTCGGCGATTTCGGTCGCGAGGTCGGGCCGTGGACGGACGTCTACAGCCTCGCTCTGGTCATCCTCGCGGTGGCGAACGGCAAGGCGGTCAACATGTCCGGCTCGCTGGTCGATGCGATCGACAAGCGCCGCAAGGGGCCGGACCTGACGGCCGTGCCGGGCGAGCTGCGCGGCGTCATGGAAGCGATGCTGCGGCCCGATCCCAAGGACCGGCTGCGCTCGATGGACGAGGTGATCGCGATGGCCGGCGGCGGCGCGGGTTACATCCCGCCGACCACGCCGCCAATGTCGATGCCGGTGTCAGGGCCCGATGTGCTGCCGGGCACGATCGTACCCGGCGCGCCAAGCGGCGGCGGCGGCGCGTCCAAGGGGCTGTTGGTCGGCGGCGTCCTCGCCGCTTTGCTCGCGGTCGGCGGCGGCGCCTGGTATCTGATGCGCGACGGCGGCCTGCCCGGCTTCGGCGGCAATTCGCAACAGCAACAGCAAGGCAATCAGATCGTCGGGCCGGTCTCGCCTCCGGCCAATCCGGTCGAGGCGGCGCGCGCGGCGATCAACTCGGCCTTGCCCTCGGTCACCTGCACCTGGCTCGATGTCGGCGGCGTGACCGGCGGCGCGAACGGCGTCCGGGTCGCGGTGCGCGGCGTCGCCGGCGACGAGCGCGCCGCGCAAAGCGAGCTGACGCAGGCGCTCCAGCGCGCCGGCATCGCCAACGGGACGGTCGATTTCGGCGACGTGGCGCCGATCACCCAGGCCGGCTGCGCGGCGCTCGACACCTATCGCCAGGTGCGCGCGACCAGCGATTATCACCTCTCGGTGCCGGCGCTGAGGTTCGAGATGACCCGCCAGCCGGCCGGCGCCGCTTATGCCGGGCGGGAGGCGTCGAACGCGATCATCGACTTCAATTTCGGCAACCTCCAGGGCGATTTCGCCTTGATGGGGATCGAGCCCAACGGCGTGATCTCCTACACCGTCCCCGATCGGGCCGATTTCGACGCGCGGCTCGCCCAGTCGCGCAACGGCCGCCCGATCGCGGATCTGGGCGGCGATCGCTACCAGCTTCATATCGACGCCGATCATGAAGGCTGGTCGGGCATCATCCTGATCAACGGCCGGGGGCCGTTCCCGCAGGACGTCGTCGCGCCCCAGGTCGGCGCGCGGGGGCCGACCTGGCAGCAGCGCTTCCTGTCGGCGGCGGCGGAGCGCAACTGGCGGGTCGAGATGGTCTGGTACCAGAGCATCAACCGCGAGCGCGACGGCCGGCCCGCCGCCCGCCCGCAATTCGGCCAGCCGCAGCGATAGGGGTGCGGGTTCGACCCCTATTCCTTGCCGAACCCGTCCCTCAATTGGCGCTCATAGGCCTTGCGGAACTCCTTCGAGAAGACCTCCATGAAGGCCTCGTCGGATTCGTTCTTCACCTTCACATATTCGCGCTCGTAATTGCGCCACAGGGCCGCGTCGTGGAGCGCCGGCAGCAGGCGGCCGAGGACGCCGGCGGCGTCGGCGCGGCGGCGGATCGCGCCCGGCGAGAAGCGATCGAGCGTCGCCCGGAGCGCGCCGGGGATCGCCGCCAAAGTCGCGATCTGGTGCGATTGCAGGTCGAGATAGGCGTCGTCGACCGCTTTTTCGGCGTCGAGAAAGCCGGTCGCCGGCGGGTTGAGCAATTGGGCCAGCGCCTGCTCGGGCGAGCGCGCGAACTTCAGCGGGTTGTTGCCGTCGAGCTGGAGCTGGGTCGTCTCGGCGCCCATCTGCGCCTTCGCCCGGGCCCGCGCCTCGACCATGACGATCAGGCCGGAGATCAGCCGGCGCAGCAGCGCGCCCGCCTTGCCGACCAGCTCCGGATTGGCCTGGACCTCGGCCTCGGTCAACGCCACGGCCGCGATCAAGGCGCGAGCCGGGTCGTCGCCCGGCGCCGTCGCAACCGGTGCGGCCGGGGCCGCGGCCGCGCCGTCGCCGATCCCGCCGCGCGCCCAATCGACCTTGTTCACGTCCGCGAGCTCGTTCCACATCACGGTGACGTTCTCGGGAACCTGGTCTTCGGCCGGCGCGGCGGGTTCGGGCTCGGCTGCAAGGGGCGGCGGAGCCGGCGAGGCTTCGGGTGCGGGCGGCGGGGGAGGAGGCGCTGCGGCCACCGGCGGCTCCGGCGGCGGCGGGGGAGCTTCCGGCGCAGGCGGCGGTGCTTCGGGTGCTGCTGACGCTTCCGCTGCCGGCGGAGCGGCCGGTGCCTCGGCGACCGGCGGCGCGGCGGGCGGCTCGGGCGCGGGCGGCGGTGCCGCCACCGGTTCGGAATCGTCGCCGATCCAGCCGCCCGCGTCCGCCGGAACCGGCGCGATCGGCGGCGTCGTGACGGGCGGCGTGGCGAGCGGCGGCGTCGTAACCGGCGCAACAGCCGCAGGCGCCGGCGCAGGCGGTGGAGGTGGCGCTGCAACGGGTTCCGGCGCGGGCGGCGGCGGCGCCGCAACCGGCTCCGGCGGTGCTGGCGGCGCAGGGGCCTCGACCTCGCCGAAGGAGGCGACGATGTCGTAATCGCCGATCTTGAAGGCGTCGTCCGGCCGAATCAGCCGCTCTTCGGTCATCCGTTGGGCGGCGCCGTTCAGGAAGGTGCCGTTGGTGCTGATGTCGGTGAGGACATAGCTGTCGCCCAGCTTGCGGATCTCGCAATGGCGCGAGGACACGATGTTGCTGGCGTCCGGCAGGGTCCAGGCGTTGTTCTTCGATCGGCCGATGATCGCGCTGTCGCCCCTCATCGCGAAAACGGCGACGACATCGTCCTTGATTGCCTCCTGGTTGCGGATGGTCAGGATCAACGTCATGCGAACCCCTTGGAATAGCACCGTTTCGTGCCGGCGGCAGCCTGAGCGGGCGGCGCGGACGGGAACCTAGCAGGCTCGTTTCAGTCAAACAACGTTCAGATCGGCCCCGTTACAAGCGCCATCGAGCGGGGAAATGAGCGGACGGCGATTGCCTTGTCCGCGCGCCCCGTTTGGCGTAGATTTCGGGCTGTTCCCGAAAGCACGTCCGTCCATTGGAGGCACCATGCGCAAGTTCGGAATGTCCCTCATCGCCTGCGGTCTTTTCGCCGCGCCTTATGCCGCGCTGTCGCAGCCCGGCTCGACCAGCACGCCCGACGAATATGTCTGCGCGCTGACCGGCGAATGCGGCGAGGAGGCAGCGGCGCCCGAGGCCCAGGATGGCAGCGGCCCGCGGCTCGAAGCGACTCGCGGTTTCACGCTCGCCCGGCCGGACGCCGCGCCGGCGCAGCCGCGGCAGCAGCGGCAGACGACCAGGCGAACGCCGCGTTTCCAGATGGCGCGCCCGATGCGGCCCCGCGTCGCGACTCAGCAGCGCGGCCGGGTCAATCTCCGCCTCGCCTTCGCGCCCGGCTCGTCGAGCCTGAGCGCCGCCGCGCAAGCCGAGGTCCGCGCCTTCGCCGAGGCGATGCGGCGGCCGCAGCTCGTCACGATGCGCTTCCGGATCGAGGGCCATACCGACAGCGTCGGCGGCCGCACGATCAACGGGCCGCTGTCGCAGCGCCGCGCCCAGGCGGTCGCCGATTATCTGGTCGCGCAGGGCGTCGCCCAGACCAGGCTGGAAGTGCAGGGCTTCGGCTATGACCGGCCGCTGCCGGGCATGGCGGCCTCGTCGGGCCGCAACCGGCGGGTCGAGGCGGTCCGGATTTCCTGATTTCGCTCAGGCGAGCGCGGGCATGCGTCGGTGTGCCCGCGACGCCGCGAACAGGCGGACGATCCGTCGCGCCTGATCGGGATTGAGCCGGGGGTCGCGGCAATCGTCGCGGCTCATGCGCCCGTCGCATTCCAGCGCGCCGCGATGGGTGAGCTCCAGGTGGAGCCCGCCGGGCGGCGTCCCTTCGGCGTCGAAAATATCGAGGAAGGCCTGTGCCTCCGCTTCGATGCGCGCCATGCCGCGCCGCTTGGTGCCGTCCGGCCCCCGGACGGTGTTGCCGTGCAGCGGGTCGCAGCACCACAGCACCGGCTGCCCGGCCGATCGCGCCGCGCGCAGCAAAGACGGCAGCGCTGCGACAATCCGTTCGGCTCCCATCCGGATGACCAGCGTGATGCGGCCGGCCATCCGCTCCGGATTGAGCCGGCTCAATAGCCGGAGCAAGTCATCTGCCGCGAGGTCCGGCCCGCATTTGAGCGCGACCGGGTTGGCGAGGCCGCGCAGCAGTTCGACATGGGCCGAGCCGGGAAAGAGCGTTCGCGCGCCGATCCAGAGCAGATGCGCCGAGCCGCCGAACCAGCGACCGCTTGCCGAGTCTCGCCGGACCAGCGTCTCCTCGAACGGCAGGAGCAGCCCTTCGTGCGAGCTGAAGAGTATGCCCCGAAGCAACTGCCGCGACACGGCGGCATGGTCGTAGGCGGCGAGCAGCCGCGCCGGATCGGGCCTGCGCGCTACCGCCTCGAACGCCATGTCGTTGACGCTGTCGCCGCGCCAGGCGGGCAGGGCGCGGCCGTCCCTTCGCTCCAGCGCCTGGGAGCGCGGCTTCGCGAACTGGCCGGCGATCCGGCCGAGCCGAACGACCGGCAGGCCTCCGCGCTCTTCCAGCTCCCCGCCAAGGTTGGCGATCAGCGCCGCCATCGCTCGCGTGCCGGCCGGCGTGTCGCTCAGCCGTTCGGCGCAATCGCCGGCCTGGAGCAGGAAGGCGCGACCGGCCTGCGCGTCGGTCAGTTGCGCCGTCAGCGCATCGATTTCGACGAGCGTGACCAGGGGTGGTCGCGCGGCGATCTCGGCCAATGCCGCGTCGAGCGCGATCGGCTCCGGATAAACGGGCTGCTGCCGCGCCTCGAACGCGCGCCAGCTCTCGGGGCGCCAGTCCATTGGATCACCCTGGATTGGGAACGTTGAGCTCCTGCGCCGCGGTTCGCAGCCGCGTCTGCGTCGCCGCATCGTTCGCAAAGGCCGCGAGCGCCGAGCGCAACGCCTCGCGCGCCTGATCGGGCTGCTGCTGCACCATGTAGGAGCGCATCAGCATCATCCAGCCGTTCGCGTCGCGCGGATTCTGGCGCAGCCGCGCCGCCAGCCGCTCGACCATCCCCTGCGCCATCCGCTGCTGCTCGCCCGGCGGGAGGTTGCGCGCCTGCTCCAGCTGCTGCTGGTTCGGCCCCGGAATGCCGCGCGTGGCGACCGATTGCTCCGGCTGACGGCTCGGCGGCAGGCGATTGGCGATGTCGATATTGTTTGCCCGCGCGATGTTTTGGACGGTCTGTCGAACCTGGGGCTCCCAGGGGGCGTCGACGGGCGCGTCACGCAACAAGGCGATGAGATCGTCGATCGCGCCGCGATGATCGCCCCGCATGTCCCTGATCGTTGCGAGATAGAAACGGGCCTGCGCATTGCCGGGCTGAAGCTCCAGTGCACGCCGGAAGAGCCGCTCGGATTCCGGTGGAATCGGCGCGCTCGTCCGCATCGCTTCGGCCAGTATCATCTCTCCCAGATACGCCGCATAGTCGGGATTCTGCGGCGATAGCTCCATCGCGCGGCGGAATGACTGCACCGAAGCCCGGAACTGGCCATCCTCGCGCTGCGCCTGGCCGAGCCGGTACCAGAGCTCGTGATTGTCGGGATCCTCCCGGAGCCGGTTCTGCAGCGACGCGATCGCGGTGGCTAGCGTCGGCGCAGCCTGCGCATTGCTGGTCGCGGCGGCGCTGCTGTTGCCGCTCGTCGTCTCGCTCGGCCGGAACAGGATCCAGTAGCCAAATGACGTCACAAAGAGAATTCCGGCCAGCACGAGCGCGATCGTCGCCGGCGTGAAGCGCCGTTCGGCGGCTTTGGTGGTGCTTGCCATCGGGCGGATCATCGCGGCAAAAAACGCGCCGTCAAGTCTGGGCGCGGAGTGACGAAGCTGGTAGACCGAGGCTGGGAGTAGCAGGCTTTTGTCGTCCGTGTTCAAGATTGCCGTCGTCGGGTCGGGTCCGGCTGGCCTCAGCGCCGCGGGCCGCGCCGCACAGCTCGGCCTCAGCCATGTGCTGCTCGAAAAGACCGATCACCTGTCCGACACGATCTACAAATATCAGAAGGGCAAGCATGTGATGGCGACGCCGAGCCAGCTCGTGCTGCGCTCGGACATGGAGTTCGAGGCCGGCAAGCGCGAGGCGGTCCTCGGCGTCTGGGACCAGCAGGCGGCGGAGCGGAAGGTCAACGTCCGCATGAATGCCGATGTGAAGAAGATCACCGGGCAGAAGGGCGATTTCACGCTGGCGCTGACCAACGGCGAGGAGGTGAAGGCCGAGTTCGTCATCCTCGGCGTCGGCACCCAGGGCAATCCCAACAAGATGCGCTGCGACGGCGGCGATCTGCCGCACATCCAGTATCAGCTCGACGACCCCGGCGAATATTTCGACGAGCATATCACCGTCATCGGATCGGGCGACGCCGGGATCGAGAATGCGCTCGGCCTCGCTGCCGATCCGGCGCAGAACAACACCGTCACCATTCTCAATCGCAGCCCCGAATTCGCCCGCGCCAAGCAGGCCAATGTCGATCTGCTCAACGAGGCGGGCGCCAAGGGCCGGGTCAACATCATGTGCGAGACGACCCCGACCAAGGTCGTCCCCGGCTTCCTGTTTCTCGAAACCCGCGACGGCGAGAAGAAGATCAAGTGCGACCGGATCATCGCCCGCATGGGAACCTCGCCGCCGCGCAAGTTCGTCGAGGATTGCGGCATCGCCTTCTCGAGCGAGGACAAGAATGCCTATCCGTCCTTGTCGCCGCAGTTCGAAACCTCGGTCCCCGGCATCTATGTGATCGGCGCCTTGGCCGGCTATCCGCTGATCAAGCATTGCATGAACCAGGGCTATGACGTCGTCGAGTTCATCAACGGCAACGTCGAATTGAAGCCCGCCGACGAGCCGATCCTGGAAAAGAAGTTCGCCAACCTCCCAGGCGCGCGCAGTGTCACCGAATGGCTCGCCTTCATGCGCCGCCGGGTCGGGGTGCTCAACGACCTGTCGATGCTTCAGATGCGCGAGTTCATGCTCGATTCGGAGCCGATCGCCTATCGCGAGGGCGAGGTGATCTTCGAGCGCAACGATCCCGGCGCGTCCTTGTTCGCGATCGCCGACGGCTCGCTCGCCGTCGAGATCGACCCCAACGATCCGTCCCGGACCGTGCCGATCCCGCAAGGCACGATCGTCGGCGAAGTCGGCCTGATCTCGGGCCGCAAGCGCAGCGCCACGGTGCGCGCCGCCCAGGGCTCGATCGTGGTCGAGATCCCGCGTACGCCGGCGCTCAAGCTGATGGCGACCAACACCTTCGCCAAGAACGAGATCACCCGGATCGCCACCGAGCGCCAACTGCTCCAGCTCTTTCCCGGCACGACCCCCGACGACCTCAAGGACGTGCTGGCGAGCGCCGAGATTCAGGGCGTGCGGGCCGGCCAGACGATCATCGAGGAGGGCGGCGAGGGCTACGACATCTTCGTCATCCGCCAGGGCTCGATGGTGGTCGAGAAGAGCATCGGCGGCAAACCGGTGTTCCTCTCTTATCTCCCGGCCGGCTCCTATGTCGGCGAGATGGCATTGATCGACGGCGGCCGGCGCACCGCGACGGTCCGCGCCGCGATCAAGTCCGAGGTCATCAAGCTCAATGGCGACGCCTTTCGCGCGCTGCTCACCAGCAAGCCCGATCTGCTCAGCCGCTTCAAGCAGGACATGTCCTCGCGCACCCAGCTCAATTCCTATGTCGAGGCGAAGAAGAATAGCTTCGGCGGCGCGGTCGACATGTATTCCTCGGTCGCCGGCTTTCTCGTCGAGGAGGGCATCGGCGAGGCGACCGACGTGCTGCTCATCGACGAGAAATTGTGCATCGGCTGCGACAATTGCGAGCGGGCCTGCGCCGACAGCCACGAGGGCCTGTCCCGGCTCGACCGCGAGGCGGGTCGGACCTACGCCCACCTCCACGTGCCGACGAGCTGCCGGCATTGCGAGCATCCTCATTGCATGGCCGATTGCCCGCCGCTCGCGATCAACCGCGGGCCGGACGGCGAGGTCTATATCAACGACACCTGCATCGGCTGCGGCAATTGCCAGCGCAACTGCCCCTATGGCGTGATCCGCATGGCCAAGCCGCCGCCCAAGAAGCCTAGCCTGTTGAAATGGCTGTTCTTTGGATCGGGGCCCGGACCGGGCGAGCCGGACAAGGAATGGACGGAAGGGCGGGTCAGCTCCGAAACGCCCAAAAAGGCGATCAAATGTGATATGTGTTCGGGGATAGACGGGGGCCCCGCTTGTGTGCGAGCGTGCCCCACGGGCGCGGCGATCCGCGTCTCGCCGGAAGAGTTCCTGACCGTGGCGAAGATGGGGCAAGACAGCTGAGCTAGGGGGCAAAAGGTGGCGACGAGGGGGATCGACAAAGGCGTGCTCAGCGACGCGGCGGCGCATGAGAGCTTCCTGCGCTATCAGCGCTTCCGCTGGTTCAAGATCGCCGCCGTCATCAGCCTTGTCAGCCTGCTCATCTATCTGCTCGTCGACGTTCAGCCGCGCCACAATGGCGGCTCCTGGCTCGGTTACACTTTGGGGACGATCGGCGCCGGCCTGATCGTCTGGCTGGCCTTGCTCGGTATCCGCAAGCGCGCGATGACCCGCGGTCGCTGGTCGCTCAAGGCCTGGACCTCCGCCCATGTCTATCTCGGCCTCGCGCTGATCGTCATCGGCACGCTGCACACCGGCTTCCAGCTTGGTTGGAATGTTCACACCCTCGCCTGGGTGCTGATGATGCTGGTCATCGTCTCCGGCATCTATGGCATATCGGTCTATGCGATCCTGCCACAGGGCCTCAGCGACAGCCGCTCGGAGATGACCGGGCCGCAGATGATCAACGCGGTGAGCCAGCTCGACAAGCAGCTCCAGCACGCCGCCCAGCCATTGTCGGATTCCGACAGCGCTGTCGTGATCGGTTCGCTCGGCCAGGATCCGTTCGGCGGCAGCGCCTGGCGGCGGCTGACCGGCAATTATCCGAACGACCCCAACCGTGCCGCGCTCGCCTTCATGCGCGAGCGGCTGGAGGAAGTGGAGGTCAAGCAGCAGCCCGCGGTCGAGCAGGTCGTCGAGCTGCTGGAGAAGAAGGCGGCGGCGCTGTCCCGGCTGCGCGGCTACATCCAGCGGCGCGGATTGCTGGAGGTGTGGCTGTTCGTCCACGTGCCGCTCACCTTCGTGTTGATCGCGGCTTTGTTCGCGCACATCATCAGCGTGTTCTTCTACTGGTAGGGGGCGGCGGGCATGGCATTCCTGCTTCGGAATATCAGCCTCAGCGCCGAAGGGCGCGAGATCGTGCGCACCTCGCGGGTGCGGGACGATCTGATCAAGGTCGGCCGCGACCCCGGCAACGACATCGTCCTCAACGATCTCGCCGTCGCGCTCCACCATGCGACGCTGGAGCAGATTTCGGCCACGCAGATCGGCGTCTCGGCCGAGGCCGGGCTGAGCGTCGAGATCGATGGGATCACCACCCAGGGCGGTCAGATCAGCACCACGACCGGCGGCACGATCAAGGTCGGCCCCTTCCTGTTGCGCCTTCTCGCCGCCGAGATGGGATCGGAGGACGTCGCGATCGACGTCGCCCGCGCCGATACGGATGCGGACGAGGAGAAGTTCGATACCCGCCGCTTCGCGCTGGCGACGACCCTGCCGGGCAAGCGCACTTTGGCCTGGTCGCTCGCCATGGTCGTGTTCGGCCTGTTCCTCGCCTGGCCGATCTGGTCCTACTGGTCGCAGCGGAGCGGCGATCCGGCACAGGTCGCGGCCAGCTATCACGCGGACCAATTGTGGAGCAGCGGCCCGCTGTCGCGCGGCCATGCCAGCCTCGAGAACAATTGCACCGCCTGCCATGCGCGACCGTTTGAATCCGTTCGCGACACCTCCTGCACCTCCTGCCACACGCAGGTGCATGACCATGCCGACCAGGCCCGGATGCAGCAGGCGGGGCCGCAGCTCGGCGCGTGGGCCAGCTTCCAGCGAGCCGTCGCCAATGTCTTCGGCCAGACGCCGGGCCGCTGCGTCGATTGCCATACCGAGCATGAAGGGGCGGCGCAGATGCTGCCGACGGCGCAGCAATTCTGCTCCGATTGCCATACCGATCTCGACGCCCGCTTGCCGAACACGCGGCTCGGCGATGCCTCGAACTTCGAGACGCGGCACCCGCAATTCCAGCCGTCGGTGCTGGTCCGCTGGGACGGCGACACGCCGGTCACCCAGCGCACCTCGCTCGACCGCAACCCACGCGAGATGAGCAACCTGCGCTTTCCCCATGCGCTCCATCTCAACCCGACCGGGGGGGTCGCGCAGATGGGCCGGCGGCTAAGCGCACAAAACGGCTTCGGCCAGCAGCTCGAATGCCGCGACTGCCACACGCCGACGCCGGACGGGACGCGCTTCCAGCCGGTCGACATGGAGGCGGATTGCGGCATGTGCCACAGCCTCGCCTTCGAGACGATCGGCGGGGTCGTCCGTACCCTGCGCCATGGCGAGCCCAGGCAGGTGGTCGCCGACATCCTCTCCTTCGCGCGTGGCAATCGCGCGCCGGCCGACCTCGGCGGCGGACCGCGCACCCGGCCGGGCGACGTCAACCAGATCCGCGCCGCGATCCAGTTCGCCCAGGCCCGCTCGACCGCGACTCCGCGCGCGATCGCATCGGTGCGCCAGGCGTTCACGCCGGACGGCGCCTGCGGCGAGTGCCACCAGGTGCAGGTGCCGGCTGCCGGCTTCGACTATCGCATCCGGCCGGTCGCCTTCCCGGTGCGGTACATGCTGCACGGCTGGTTCGATCACCGGCCGCACCAGAATGCGCAGCGGCCGGGCCATGCGATGATCAGCGGATCGCAGGCCTGCCTGAGCTGCCACACAGCGAACGCGTCGAGCGATGCGACCGATCTGATGATCCCCAATGTCGCCAGCTGCCGCGATTGCCATGGCGGCGAGACGACCAGCCTGCCGGTGCCGTCGAGCTGCGCGATGTGCCACGATTACCATATGGACGAGGGCGTCCCGTCGCAGCTGCTCCGCCAGCAGGTGCGCGGCCGGCGCTGGACGACGACGGGGGTCCGGGCCACGCCCCAGCAATCGGCGGCTCCCAGAACGCGATGACCGGATGCTGATCGCCCAGATCACCGATCTCCATCTGGGATTCGATCCCGACGATCCCGACGAGTTCAACCGCCAGCGGCTGGATCGTGCGCTGGCGGCGCTCTGCGTGCTCCATCCGACGCCGGATCTGCTGCTCGTCACCGGCGACATCGCCGACAATGGCGACGATGGCATCTCCTACGAGCGCTATGCCGAGGCGATCGGCGTGCTCCCGTTCCCCGCCTGGCCGATGATGGGCAACCATGACAGTCGTGCGCCATTCCTCGCCCGCTTTCCGGAAACCGGGACGGCGGACGGCTTCATCCAATATGAGATCGACGTCGGGCCGTTACGCATATTGATGCTCGACACGCTGGAGGAGGGGCGGCACGGCGGCGCCTTCTGCGAGGCGCGCGCCGCCTGGCTGACGGCGCGCCTCGACGCGGCGCCTGAGCGGCCGACCTTGGTCGCGTTGCACCATCCGCCGATCGACACCGGCATCGACTGGCTGACCGAGGCGCCGGACGCGGAGTGGATCGCACGGTTGCACGATGTGCTCATGGGCCGGCGCAACATCGTTGGCCTCATCTCCGGTCATGTCCACCGGCCGATCACCACGATGTTCGCCGGCCACAGCCTGTTCGTCTGCCCCTCCACTGCCCCGCAAGTCGCGCTCGATCTCACCCCGATCAATCCTGAGGCGCCGGACGGCCGGCCGATGATCATCGCCGACCATCCCTATTTCGCGCTTCACTGGTGGAATGGCCGCAACCTGATCAGCCACCTCGTCACCGCCGAGGATGACGAAGTGCTGGCCAGCTTCACGCCCGACCTCCAGCCGCTGGTCAGGATGCTGAAGGCGGAAAAGAAGGGGTAAGTCCACCAGGCCCGAAACGGCGAGCCGGGCCCACTTCGGGATGAAGGATGGCGGCGCCGCGACGCTCGACATTTCGTTCATCGCGAGTTCCGCCGCGCCGGCCGATCCTGCCTGCGAAGGAGAAAGGCCATGCGTATCAAGCTTGTACTGGCCGTCGGCGCCGGCCTGGTCGCCGGCACGGCCCAAGCGGAGAGCCAGTCGTCGAACACGAGCTCAAACAGCTCGTCCAACAATGGTGTCGTTCGCGAGCGGATCGTCGATACCTATTGCGACAACGGCTATTGTGAACGCACCGTCCAGCGGCGGGTCTATCGCGACGATCGCCGCCGCTGGCATCGCGACCGCCAGCGCCGCCGTTATCGTGATCGCTTCAACGACGATTGAGGTCGTTGTCGCGGCGCGCCGTCGCTAACGGGCCGCCATCCTCGGGCCGATCCAGTCGTCCATCGTTCCCGTGTCCTGCACCTGGTAGGGCAGGCCGCGGCTGTTCAAATACATGCGCTGCATCTCGGTCCGATTGAACGGCCGTGAGCCGAGGCGCCCGAAAACGGCGATCTGGCCGCCGGTCTCGTCCACCGCGCGGTCGCGGTCGAGGCCCTTCGACATCGCCAGCGCAGGCGAGGGGGTGCGGGCCCAGGCGATCAATTGCGGCACCGGCCTTGGGCTGAAGCCGTAGAAGGCGCGCTGACTTTCCGGCGAGGTGAGCTGGAGCACCCTGACGCCGTTCCGCCCGTCGGCGACATAAGCGAAGAGCGAGGCGTTGGTCGAAGCCACGGTCACGTCTTGCGTGTCCGGCGTCTGGCCGTTCCACACCGCCGCGCGATTTTCGTCGGTCACTCGCCAGAAGATCGAGGGCTGGGTCGGCCGGGTGATGTTGACGATCACGAGACCGTCGGCGCCAGCGGCGACATAGGCGTAGGTGCGGGCGAGATAGACGCGGCGGGCGTCGGCGAGCGGCACGGTCGCGCCCGCCACCGCGGTGGGGGTTTCCATATTGGTGACGTCGAACAATTGCAGGCCGTCGGCGCTGGTCACCCACAGGTAGCGGAACTGGAGCGCCGAGGCGCGGCCGTCGTTGAGCGGCACCGTCGTCACCAGCCGCGGCTGCAGCGGGTTGTCGAGATCGACGACGACCAGCCCGGCATTGGCGATGACATAAGCGTAATGGCCGGCGAGGGTGACGTGCCTGGCGCCGGCGAGCACCCCGTTCTCGTTCCAGGTCACGGCGCGGCGGAGGAAATTGTTCCTGGGCTCGCCGTCCGCCATCGTGTTGACGTTGACGAGGTACATGCCCTCCTCGGAATCGGTCACCACCGCATAATTGTAGATCGCATGGAAGCGCTGCTCCTGATTCTCCTCGAGCAGGCTGACCGTCGAGCCGTCGGGCTGCGGCCGGGCGGTGTTCGCCATCGCATCGTTGCGGTCGGGCCGGATCGGCTGGTTGGTCGGCAGCGCCACGCAGGTCGCGTTGCGCGAGCTCACCCGCGTGTCGTGGCCGAGTGGAGAGAAGGGCCCGGTCAGGATGCGCTCGGAGAGGCCCTTGTTGCCGATCGAGGCGATGTCGTAGACCATGAATCCGCCGCGGCCCTGGGCCAGGAACATATATTCGCCGCGCGCCTGCAAGCAGCGGACCGCGTCCGGCGTGCCCTGGACGATGTTCGCGAACTCCTCGAGCGGCCGCGTCTCGCCGGTAAAGCCGCGGTCGAAGGTCCGGCCGCGCGTCCAGTTGATCAGCTCGCGCCGGTTCTGGTTGACGTGCATCCGGTAATAATCGGGATAAGCGAAGCGGTGGAGGTAGGAGCCGATCACCGCCTGCGGCTCGTCCCATTCGGTGACGCGCGTCGCCTGGAAGCCGGACTGCATGCCGGTCCAGGCGTGCATGCCGACAAAGTTCACGAAATTGGTGCCGTGCAGCAGCAGCTGCGCCATGATCGCATTGTTGTCGTTCGCCTGAGCGACATGGCAGTCGGTGCAGGTCTTCGTCTCCGTCCGCCGCACGGTGTGCGGGAAGTGCGGCGCGAAGGCCTGGCTCGAAAAGCCCGAGGCGGCGATCGGCGGTTGCTGGACGTAGATTCGTTCGCGGCTGACGTTGGTCGATGAGAGGACGAGCGCCGAGGTCGAGCGGATCGGCGCGATGATATTGTCCTTGGTCGTCTGGTGACGGCCGAGCTGGAACATGTCGTCGCGCGCGACCTGCGGGTTGTAGGTCGCGAAGTTGCGCGTTTCCTCGCCCTCATAATGGTGGATCGAAGTGCGGTTGTTGGCCTCGATCGGCAGGTGGCAGCCGGCGCAGCTCGTCGTCCAGCTGAGGTGGCAGGTGAAACAGGCCATCTCATTGTCGGGATGGGCGAGCTCGTTCTGCGGCACGCCGGCGCCGAACACGTAGCGGCCGGTCTCCGCGCCGGTGCGCGACATCAATTTGGCCCGCGCCGAGCGGATGTTGAAGCAGGGCCCCGGCGTCGCCTGGTCGCCCCGCGCTTCGCAGGGCGGCAGGCTGGCATCGGTGCTGTCGCGGACCTGGCTCACCTCCCATTCGAGGTTCGGATCGACGATCGAGCGCTGGATCAGGACGCGCCGGCCGTCCCGCTCGATCCATTCGAAGCGGCGGCGGCCGTCCTCGTTGCGGATCAGCTCCAGATTGGTGCCGTTGGGCGGCGCGGCCGGCCCCGAGGTGCGCAGGTTCGCATAGGCCTGTGACGAGCCGTGGCAGTCGCGGCAGCCGATCTCGATCGCGTTCGCCACCTCGCCATAGATGAAGCCGTTGCCGTGTGAGTCCTGCGCGAAATGGCAGTCGGCGCATTGCAGGCCGCGCTCGGCGTGGATGTCCATCATATGGACCGATCGGCCGGGATTGACGCCCACGGGCACGAACAGCCCCTCGCCCTCGCGGCGGAAGGTGTCGGGATCGTCCGGCGGGATGGGCTGTCCTTCCGCGTCGACCAGATTGCCCTCGCGGTCGCGGCGCAGGATGGCGCGGAAGTTCCAGCCATGGCCGTGATAGTCGGCGAACTGGGTGTGGCGGGCGAGCGGGTTCACCCGGTCATAGACCTCGCGCAGGAACTCGGGATCGGCCCACAGGCCGCGCACCGCCGCGCCCTCCGGGTTGCGGTCGAGGATGTTGTGCATCTCCTCCTGGCCGACGTAGCGCTGGTTGCGGAAGCGCTGCTCCTCTTCCGCGTTGCGCGCCGGCAGCCGGTTTTCCGGCCCCGGCCACATCAGATCGGCGTCGGACTCATAGTCCCACATCGTGTAGCCGAGATAGGAATTCAGGAAGATGTTCGGCTGGTGCATGTGGCAGATCATGCACTGCGAGGTCGGGATCGCCCGGCTGAAGACGTGGCGGATCGGATGGCCGCGTTCGCGCACGGCGCGGTGGTTGGCGTCGGCGGGAGCGGCGCGGCGCGGCTCGTCTCCGCCGCCCGGTGTTGGCTCTGGTTGAGCGGTCCCCTCGGTCGCCGGCGCCTGAGTATTGCCGCCCGCCGCCGCTTCGCCGCCCGTAGAGCCATGGCCTTCGCGGTCGGTGAGGCGGGAGATGGTGGGGTCGATCGTGCCGGTCTGGCCGTCGCGGCCGAAGCGGGCATAGGTCAGGCTGTGCCTGGGCTCGCGGTCGTTGGCGTAGACGACATGGCAGCCGGCGCAGCCGGAATGGCGATAGTCGCCTGGCTGGTCGTTGGTGCCCATGAACCACATGAAGGGATCGTTGAGCCGCGTCTTGTGGACGTTGAGCACCGGGATCGAGACGCGAAGGCCGGTGCCGGGGCCGCGATTGGACTGGCGGATGTCGGGCCGGCCCGGCTCTTCGAGCCGCTGGATGATCCCGGTCGGGTTGGGCAGGCCGACCTCGGCGAACTGGGTGTTGATGTTGCGGCCGCCGCGCTCGAAGACACGGAAGACGTCGCCCGGTGGCACCACATGCCAGGTTGGCAGCGGATAGAGCTCGGCGAGCACGCCGCGCGCGCGTTGCGCCTCGCTCAGCGCGGCGCCGACCGGAGACTGGATGCGGGCCGGCTCGCCGTCCCGGGTATAAGCCTCGCCCAGCAGATAGTTTTTGAACGGCAGGATGCCGTTATTGTAGGATGCGCCGCCCCACAGCATCGCGCCGGTCGCCATCAGCGAGCGCTCGGCCGCCTCGATGATCTCGATATGGCAGGCGCCGCAGGAATCGCGCACCGCGCGATAGTCGGACGGGTTGATGAAGCGCACATATTCCGGCGCCTCGATATTGAGCAAAGTATAGGTCCGGCGCGGATTGGCCGACGAGGGATAGTGCCAGGCTATCGGGTAGCGCGGCAGCACATGCGCCCGCTCGCGTGCCCCGACATAGGCCGGATCGGCATGCGATTCCGCCGTCGATCCGGCCGGCGCGGTCACCGTCGGGTTGCCGCCATGGCAATCGGTGCAGCCGAGCACAACCGCCGGCGATCGATGCATTGTGTGCGCGTCGCTCTGGGTGTGGCAGGTTTGGCAACCGGCGCTCTTTTGCTCGGCCTCGCCCCAGTCCTGCGTGCGCGGCGCCGGCGCCGCGCGCACCAGGCTGTAATCGCGCACGATCGGCTTTTCCTTCTCGGCCGCGCCGAGCTGCGACGTGCCGAGCATCGCGCTGCCGACGATCGCTGCGACGATCAGGGTGCGTTTCGCGAAGCTGGCGAGGGTCAGCGCCATCTCAATAGGTCAGGATCGCGTTGAGCAGGACGGAATAATATTGGCGGTCATTCTCCACGTTGGCGAACAGGTCACGGAAACCGTCGCCGGGTTGCAGGATCGCCGCCGAGGCCCGGAAGACAACGTTCTGGACGAAGCTCGGCCGCCAGATCAAAGCCGCCGACACATCCCAGCCGATGTCGCGGCGGATCGGGGTCTGCTGGCGCAGCACCTCCAGCGTGCCGGTGCGGTGAAACCAGAGGTGGTTGACGTTGGCCGACACGCGCACCGCTGGCGTGATGTCGAAATCCGCGCCGACGCCCAGGAGCATTGTGCCCGGATTGACGAAGTTGGACTGGCCCTGATCCTTGGACGAGCGCAAATTGTTGAGGATCCCGTTGCGCTGGTCGAGATTGACCGCGCGGCCACCGCCGGCGAACGGGATGGACTGGCGGATCCAGTAGCTGGTGTCGGCGCCGGCGAAGATCGGGTTCTCGATGATCGCATCGAAGCCGCGCTGGACATTGTCGAACGGGCGGTCGTCGCCGCTCGCGAACAGGGCCGCGCCGCGCAGGCGAACCCAGTTCGCGTCGTAGGAAGGCTCGACGGCGGCGAAAAAGCCTTCGATCCGGGCCCGTTGGCCGGTGAAGATGTTGTTCCGGTCCGATCCGAAGACGCCATAAGCGGAGGCGGAGATGTTCACGCGGCCGATGCGACCGTCCGCGTTGTAGCCGATGTAGAAGGCGTCGTAATTGCGATTCTGGAGGTTGCCGATCAGCGCCGGACGGACCGGGAAGCCGTTATCGTCGACCTCGATATCGTTCCGCTCGCGGTTGATGTTCCAGGTCAGGCTCAATTCGCTGGTCAGGCCGACAAGCGGGAAATCCTGGCGATAGACGTTGGCGTGCAACACCCAGTCGCGCCGCGGCGTCTGGAGGATATTGTTGAGGCCGGAATTGGTGTCCTTCTCGAGCCGCCAGATCGCGGCGAGATTGAACTGCCAGCGATTGTTGTCGCGATTGCCGAACAGCCGGATGCCGAGGTTCGAATCCTGGAACAGGAAGCCGCGGAAATCGAGGTTGAACGGCTGGATGCCGACCCGGATCGAGTAGAAATCGTAGCGATAGGAGGTGTTCCTGATGTGATAATCGACGAACGCCTCCTGAACGCCGAACGCATAATCGAACCGGTCCGAGCCTTCGGTCGGCTGCACGTCGAGCACGCGCCGTTCCGGCACGTCGACATAACTGGCCTGGACGGCGAAGATCGCGCGCCACTCCCAATCGGGCGGCATATAGGCGGTGGAGCCCTGGATCAGCGAGGCGCCGAAGATGAAGGTCTGGGCCAGGACCAGGCTGTCATTGCGGCCGAAGACGCCAAGGCTGTCCGGCCGGTCGGTATTCTGCTCGCCGCCCGGGATCGGGAAGCTGCGCTGCTCGACGACGGTGTCCGAGATCGCGCTGGCGGCGAGGAACCAATTCGGGCTGTTGAGGAAACGCGGCGTGAGGCAGCGTGGGATGCCCGCCTCTCGCCGGCGCGCCTGTTCCTCGTCCGTGTTGACGCAGAGCGGCCGGTCGCCCTTCAGCGTGTTCTGGTTATAGGGGTCCCACCAGCGCTCGCGGACGATGCCCAGCGACTGGATCAGCCGCCAGCGGTCCGGGATCGGAATATGGTCGGCCGGGAACGCCTCGGGCGGCGGCGAACGGATCGCGCCGGGGTTCACCTGGTTGACCGGGTCCTCCAGCTCGCGCTGGATGTCGGGCCGGCGGCGGCCCTCGATCAGCTCCTGCTCGACCGGCGTCGGCGGCGGCTCGGTCCGTTCGTTAACCGGCGGCCCGGGCGGGCCCTGCGCAGTCGCGGCCGGCGGATCATCGAGGGCGGCGAACTGGATGGGCGCGGCCGGCGGCGGTGCGGCGATCGCCTGGCCGGTGCTCGTCACGAGCGAGACGAGGATGGCCGCGACGCTCATTTTCCGTCGCACACATTCTGGTCTTGCGTCCCGACGAACGGCGCGAACGGGCAGCGGATGTAGCGCAGGTTCGACGATCCCTGCTGCAGCGGCACGTTGATCCGGTCGGACCGGATCGCGACCGGCGCGTTGCCGATCGCCCCGCCCAGCCGGATGCCGGCATTGTGCAGACCCAGGAACGCGATCATGTCGCTTTGGTCGTTGCCGTCGCCCGACGCGGCGATCGCGCCGACCAGCACGCCGTTGCGATAGATGGGCACCCCGCCGGCGAACAGGGTGATGCCGTTGTTGATCCGGTTGCGCCCCGTTGCCGGCACGATGGCCGATCCGGGTCCGGTGCAGCGCTGCGGCACGTCAGGAACGGTGAGCGTCGGGTCGAGGATGAAGCCGATATGATCGAGGATGTCCTGCTCGATCAGCCGTGCCTGGAGGCCGGTGTTGAAGATGCTGAACTGCTCGATTGGCACCGAGAGAGCGCCCGGCGGCTGGCCGAGCTGGCCGTCCGGGAACCAGGGCCGGGCGATGTTGCCGATCGCGCGCAGCGAAAAAGCGGTCTGTCCGGTCAGCGCCGCCGGGTCGCCCAGGAAGGTGCGAACCGCGGCGACATAATTGCCGGAGCGCGGATTGGCCGCGAGATAGGCGCCCGCGGTCGGGCTCGAGAAGAAGACCGTGGTGCGCGCCTTTTGCGGCACCGCGTCGATCGCGTCGGGCAGCGCGTCCGGTCCGCGCACCAGGCCCAGGATCTGGCCATTGGTGTCGACCACCGCGATTGTGTTCTGGGCGCGGGCTTCGGGCTCTCCGTTCCGCTCGATGCGCAGCTGGGCGCGCGCTTGCCGCTGGACGAGGAAAGCCTCCTCCAGCATTGCGCGCACCTCGGCCGCAGTCAGCGCATTGACGCCGTCCGTGCCGGGGATCGGCGGGAAACGGTTGTTGCCCAGGCCGTCGCTCACCACCCAAAGCTCGGGGATGGTGTATTCCAGCGCCGTCGCCGGACGGACGCCCGATGCCTCGGTGCCGTAGATCGTGCCGGCAAGGACGCCGCCGCCGGCCGCATAATAGCCGCGCACGCTGACCAGATTGCCGATGGTGCCGTTGATCGCCACGAAGGGCTGGATCGTGGTGCTGCGGAAGTCGGCCGGCGTCGCGTCCGAATAGCGCAGCAGGAAGCCGTCGATCGTCACCCGATCGGCGCGGATCTCAGCCGGCGGCTCGAAGCCGCGCGTGGCGGCGAGGGCGATGACCTCTTCGACGTTGCGATCATTGTCCCGATATTCGGTGTCGAAACCGTAGACGCCGTCGCCGACCACCGCGACCGCGCCCACCACCGTGCCGTTGCGGTAGAGCGGGAAGGAGCCGGGATCGGCGCCTGCGCCGAGCGGGCCGCGATGGGTTCCGGCGCGGTTCGGGAATTGCGACGAGACGTCCGAGCAGGGCAGCTGGCTGAACTGCACGCTGAACAGGGGGCCGCTCTCCAGGCCGCGGGTGGCGGCGGACGGCGGCAGCGTCTCCTGCAGGATGTCGTTGGCGGTCCGGGTCGAGAAGGCCGCGCCGACCGACGAGAAATAGGATGAGGTCAGCGCCTTCGAGATGCCGCCGGCAAGCGCCGCCGGGGCGGGCAGAGTCAGATTCTGCAGGGCGCTGTTCACGCCGTTCGGTGCCGGCGGCGTCCGCAGCGTGAGGTTCGCGCCGTTCATCGCGAAGACGGCCAGCACGTTGCCGACCCGATCGATGACGACGAAGCCCGAGGGCTGGTTCTGCGCCTGCGCCTCCGCGACGCCGTTGGCGATGATCTGCTGGACGTCGGCGACGCTGAGCCCGACCAGCTGCGGCGTCTGGAAGACGGGCGTCGCGGCGGACGGCGGCGGTGTCTGTTGCTCCGGTTGCGGCCCCGGACCGCTCCCGCCGCCCCCTCCGCCGCAGGAGGCGGTCAGCAAGGCGGCAATGGCGACAACCGACGTCTTATGTCTCACCTCAGCCTCCGGATCGCCGCGGCCGCCCGGCCGAGGCTCGCCCGGAACTCACCCGGACTGTACGCATTGGGGTCGCGCACGGCGCGATAGGCGATGTTGATGTCGGCGCGGATGCGGGCCGCATTGGCGGCCGGGACCGTGCCGTCGTTGACCAGCGACGAGAGCAGAGTGTCGGTCGCCATTACCGCCTGCACGCTGCCCGCATAATCGGTGAAGCGCGGGCTGATCGCTTCGCTGGTGATCGCGTTGATGATCGCGAAGGTCTGGTCGCGGCCCATCGCGGTCGAAGCGAAGGCGGCAGCCAGCGCCCGCGCGCTTTCGCGCAATCGCGCCGCGGCCGCGACGGCCGAGACGCGGTCGCGCGCGATCGCAAGATGGAAGGCGCGCACGTCGCGGTCGAAGCGCTGGCCGGCGCCCGGCGCGATCACCCGCGCCGCGGCCGAGAGCATGATCATGTTCTCGTCATTGTAGGGCGGCATGCCGGACGGGATCGGTCGCCCCGGGTTCGGCATCGCGGTCGGGACGAAATTGGTGTCGTCGCTGATCCGCCGGTGGCAGCTGTGGCAGTCGAAGAAATAGAATTCGGGGAACATGCCCTCGATGCCGCGCGACGGCGAGGCGAACAGGGTCAGCGAGCGCTCCAGAGCCATCGTCTGGCCGATCGCCCAGGTCTGGAGCGCGTTGCTCTGGCCCTTGCGCTGGCGGTAGTCGTCGTCGTCCTGGTGATGCGCCTGGAGCGTGGTGAACAGGTCCAGCTCGAACGAGATGCGCGGATGGCCGGCGGCCATGATCCGGTGGGTGACGAAGCGGTTCTGCTCGGCGCTGCCGAAATGGCAGTCGAGGCAGATGCCGGCCCGGACGCGCGGATTTTCGAGCGGGACGAGGCCGCGCGACACGTTGTTCGCATGGGTGCCGCCGACCGCATAATGGCTCGACAGCCAGCCGGAAGCCGGGCCGTGGCAGGATTCGCAGCCGACACCGTCGGTGGTGAGGAAGCGCGTGCCGCGCTGTCCGGGCGGAGTCGCGTGGCAGCCGAGGCATTCGGGCGCGGTCGACGCCTGGCCGATGCCGAGCCGCTGCGCGATGATCTGGCTGCGCGGATCGCGCAAGATCGCATAAGCGCGGCTATGCGCGCCGGCCGGGGATGCCGGATCCTGCCAGATCATCAATTCGTCCTGGCGGACGACGGGGCCGTCGGCCTCGCTGCGGCCGTGGCAGGTCGTGCCGCCGCAGGTGGCGACGCCGACATAGGTCGGGCTGTTCTGCTGGGCGATGGCAGGTGAACCGAGCGGTCGGAAAAGGACGAGCAGGAGAGCGGCCATGAAGCCTGTCGCACCCAGCCCGGCGGCGATGTAGCGTCTGCCCCCCATCTGCCCTCCATGCCGCCCCTTTGCGCACCCGGGCGGCCCTCAAGACCGGCCGAAAGCATGGCTGAAAGCGGTCCGGCTGGCAACAGGCAAAGGTCGCCGAAAAGCCCGGTTTGCCGCCGGTCGTTGCACGGCTGCGACGGCGCCGGGTGACAGGGCGATCAATCCCCGATAGGCTCGGACGATCGAGGGGGCAGGCCGGACGCATGCCGGTGGGCTCCGTCGCCAGCGTCCACCGCCCGCCGGAGCCCGAGATGACCAAAGCATCAGACCTGTTCGTTCAGTGCCTGGAGGAAGAGGGCGTCGAATATATTTTCGGCGTTCCGGGCGAGGAAAATCTCGACATGCTCGATTCGCTGAGCCGGTCGAAGCAGATCCGGCTCATCCTCACCCGCCACGAGCAGGGCGCGGGCTTCATGGCGGCGACCTATGGCCGCCACACCGGCAAGACCGGCGTGTGCATGGCGACGCTCGGGCCGGGCGCGACCAATTTCGTCACGGCGGCCGCTTATGCGCAATTGGGCGGGATGCCGATCCTGATGGTGACCGGGCAGAAGCCGATCAAGAAATCGAAGCAGGGCCGCTTCCAGATTCTCGACGTCGTCGCGATGATGGACCCGATCACCAAATATACCCACCAGCTCGCCAGCGCCGACAATATCCCGAGCCGCATCCGCGAGGCATTCCGGCTCGCGGAGGAGGAGAAGCCGGGGGCGACGCACCTTGAATTCCCCGAGGATGTCGCCGACGAGCAGACGGATTCGAAGCCGATCAAGCGCAGCATCGCGCGCCGGCCCACCGCAGAATCGAAGGCGGTGCGGGCGGCCGTCGAGAAGCTGGAGAAGGCGAAGGCGCCGGTGCTCGTCATCGGCGCCGGCGCCAACCGCAAGCTGACCGGCCGGATGCTACTCCAGTTCATCGAGAAGACCGGCACCCCCTTCGTCACCACCCAGCTCGGCAAAGGCGTGATCGACGAGACGAACCCGAAGTTCCTCGGCTGCGCGGCGCTGTCGGCGAACGATTTCGTCCACAAGGCGATCGAGGCGGCGGACCTGATCGTCAATGTCGGCCATGACGTGATCGAGAAGCCGCCCTTCTTCATGAAGCAGGGCGGCACCGAAGTGATCCACGTCTCGACCCGCTCGGCCGAGGTCGATCCGGTCTATTTCCCGCAGATCGAGGTGATCGGCGACATCGCCAACGCTGTCTGGCAGATGAAGGAGGACATCGTCCCCTCCGGCCGCTGGAACTTCGACAGGATGATGGCGGCGCGGGCGGCCGAGCTGAAGCACAGCGCCACGCTCGCCGGGGACAGTCGCTTCCCGATCCTGCCCTCCTGTCTGGTCAGGGAAGTGCGCGCTGCGATGCCGGCGGACGGCATCATTTGCCTGGACAATGGCGTCTACAAGATCTGGTTCGCCCGCAATTATCCGGCGCGCCAGCCGAACACCGTGCTGCTCGACAATGCGCTGGCGACGATGGGCGCCGGCCTGCCCTCGGCGATGGCTTCGGCGATGGTCTATCCCGACCGCAAGGTGATGGCGATTTGCGGCGACGGCGGCTTCATGATGAACAGCCAGGAGATGGAGACCGCGGTCCGGCTCGGCCTCAATATCACCGTCCTGATCCTGCGCGACGACAGCTACGGCATGATCCGCTGGAAGCAGGCGAATATGGGCTTCAAGGATTGGGGCCTCACCTTCAACAACCCCGATTTCGTCAAATATGCCGAGAGCTATGGCGCCAACGGCCACCGCGTCGACAGCGCCGACGATCTGCCGCGCCTGCTGCGGTACACGCTCGACACGCCGGGCGTGCACCTGATCGACTGCCCGATCGACTATGCTGACAACGACCGGATATTGAACAACGAGATCAAGGAGTTGAGCGCGAAGCTATGACTGGCGCGACGGACGCGATCCTGCGCCGCTTCGAGACGCCCGACGAGGTGCGCACGTTTCCCAAGGGCAAGTTCGAGCTGGTCCGGATCGGCGGCATGACGATCGGCCGGGCGACCTATTTGCCCGGCTGGAAATGGTCGGAGGATGTCGGCGCGGCGATGGGCCTGGCGCGCTGCAACGTCGAGCATGTCGGACTGGTCGTCTCCGGCTGCGCGACGGCGGCGATGGAGGACGGCGTCGTCCATGAGATGCGCGCCGGCGACCTGTTCTACATCCCGCCCGGCCCGCCGGGGCACGACAGCTGGGTGGTGGGCGACGAGCCCTATGTCTCGCTGCACTTCATGGGCGCGGACGATTATGCGGCCAAGGGAGCCGAATGATGGTGAAGCTCAAGCAGGTCTATCCGCTCTATCTCAACAACAAGGCGGAGCAGCCGAACACGGACCTCGAGGTCACCGACAAATATACCGGCGAGGTCGCCTTCCGCTGCGCGCAGGCCGATGCGGCGACGATCGACAAGGGCATCCAGGGCGCGGTCGAGGCGGCCGAGCCGATGGCGCGGATGGCCAGCTACGAGCGGCAGGCGGTGCTCCAGCATTGCGTCGACCGCTTCAAGGAACGGTATGACGAGCTCGCTTACGCGCTCTGCGTCGAGGCGGGGAAGCCGATCAAGGACAGCGAGGGCGAGGTCACAAGGCTGATCGACACGTTCCGGATCGCCGCCGAGGAGAGCGTGCGGATGACCGGCGAGGTCCAGCCGCTCGACATCTCGCCGCGCGCCAAAGGCTATCAGGGCATCTGGAAGCGGGTGCCGATCGGGCCGTGCAGCTTCATCTCGCCGTTCAATTTTCCGTTGAATCTTGCCGCCCACAAGATCGCGCCGGCGCTCGCCGTCGGCTGCCCGTTCGTGATGAAGCCGGC
>NZ_JBQTIN010000019.1:0-2409 GCF_052388015.1 Sphingosinicella sp. | reverse complement strand
TAGCGCCGGCCGGCTTCGGTGTTGAGCCAGAAGGCGAAGGCGCCGAGGAAGAGCAGGAGGGCGAGGAGGATGATCCCCGCCCATCTGGCGATCGTGGCCGCCCGGCTGCGGCGGACGACGATCGTCTCGGCGGGAGGTGCTTGGCTGGCCATCAGAAAGCCTGCCCGATCGAGACATAGACGGAGATGCGCGCCTCGCCCGGCCGCCGGTCGATCGGCGTCGCCACATCGAGCCGGACCGGGCCGAAATTGGTATAGACGCGGCCGCCGATCCCGACCCCGAAGCGCATCGACGAGAAGGTCGGATATTCCGCCTCATAGACCTGCCCGGCGTCGACGAAGGCGACGACGCCGTAATTGCCGAAGCGGTAGCGGCCTTCGAGAGCGAACTCGGCGAGGCTGCGGCCGCCGAGCGGCACCGAGATGGTCGGCGGATCCTGTTCGTCGGGATCGGTCGGGTCGAAGGCGGGGTTCGGCTGGACGTCGCGCGGGCCAAGCTCCTGGAAGCCGAAGCCCCGCACCGATCCGCCGCCGCCGGCATAGAAGCGCCGCGACGGGGCGAGATCGTCGCGGGCGATGCCGGTGATCGAACCGAAGCGGACTCGGCCGGCGAGGACGAAATTCTCGCCGACGGGGTAATAGGCGCTGCCGTCGAGGAGGGTGCGGAAATAGAAGGCCGCGCCGTCCCGAAGCGACGCCTCGGGATTGACCCGGGCGGAAAGGCGGAAGCCGCGCGTCGGATCGAGCAGGCTGTTCGACCGGTCGTAACCGACCTGGCCGATGAAGCCGCCGATGAAATAGGCGTCGGACAGCGAGATTTCGGCCCGGCCGACCCGGCTTTCATTGGTGGCGAGAATCTCGGCCCCGACCTGATAGGTCCAGACCTTCTGCCAGATCGGGGTGGATTCGCGAACGATCAGACCGCTCAGGCGCGCGGTATAGCCCTGGAACGCCTCGTAATCGCGCTGGCCGGCTTCTAGCTGGAGGATCAGGGCCCGATCGCGGCGGCGCCAGTTGGAGCGGCGGAAGCGGACAACCGCTGATTGCTCGGCCGTGCCGGCGATCGCGGCGAGGCGGAGCGCCCCCTCCGGCGGGAACAGGTTGCGATGCTCCCAGGCGCCTTCGAGCCTGAGCCCCTCGCCGGTGCTGTAGCCGGCCGAAAGATCGAGCGTGCGCGCCGGGCCGGCCTCCTGGCGGACGAGGATGTCGACATATTCGGTGCCGTCCGGTCCCGCCTCGCCGGTCCGCACCGGCTCTGCCGAGACGGTCCGGAACAGGCGGGTGGAGACCATCGCTTCGCGCAAATCATCGACCAGGCGGCGATCGTAAAGCTGGCCCTCGCGGAAGCGTGACAGGACGCCGACATGGCTCGTATCAAAGGCGAGCGTCCCCTCGGTCGTGATGCGGCGGAAGCTGGCGCGTGGGCCCGGCTCCAGCGGCAGGGTGTAGGCGCCCAGCAGGGTCTGCGGATCGAGCTCGATGTCCCTGAGGCCCACCTCGGTGAATGGATAGCCTTGCTGCGGCAGGCGCAGCAGTATGTTGGCCTCGGCCGATTCGACGTCCGCGGCGACGATGGGCGCGCCGGATTCGAGCCGCAGCGCTTCGCGGGCAAGGCCCGGCGGGACGGTTTCGGGGCCGACGATTGCGATGTCGCCGAAGCGGTAGCGCTGGCCCGCGGCGGCGGTGATCGTGACCCTGAGGCGGCCGCCCTCCGCCGGCGGCTGCTCGATCGCCGAGGTCGCGACCGCGTCATAATAGCCTTCCGAGCGCAGCAGCCGCACGGCGAGCGCGACATCCTCCTCGGCCCGCGCCGCGATCATCGCGCCGTTGACCGCCTCGCCGCGCGCATCCTCCAGCGCGGAAAGGCCGAGGAAGCGACCGCGCAGATCGACCTCGCCGAGGCCGTTGACGAGGAGGTCGTAGCGCACCGGCGCCGGCTCCGACGCGTCGCCGAGCTGGACCTCCTGGATCGCCTCGGTCTCGAACGTCGAGAGTGGCGGCAGCGGCTCGGTCAGCGCCGGATCGCCGAGCGGCGCGTCCTCGACCGGGCCGGGGACGGGCGGGAAGGGCGGCGGCGGGGGAGCGTTCGGGTCGGCCGGCGGCTGGATCGACTCCAGCGGCTCGAGCGGCGGCTGCAACGCGGGATCGAGCGGTGGCAGCGCCTGCTCGAACTGGCTGTCGGAGACGATCGGCTCGTCGGGTCCGGTCGCGCTCTGCGCTGATGGTGTTGGGGCCGGCGGCTGGGCGAACGCGGAGCCGGGCGCGATCAGCGCGCCGGCGGCCGCCAACAGGAAAGGCTCTTTGCGCAATGCACCCACTCAGCCCGTCATAACCATGGTCTGCCGAAAAAGTGCCGGGGGCGGAAGCATTTATGTGGAACCGTTGCGGACGGGTAACGTCGCGGCGGCGG
>NZ_JBQTIN010000018.1:0-8599 GCF_052388015.1 Sphingosinicella sp. | reverse complement strand
TAGATCGCGTCGGGCAGTGCAGCAGCCTGGAAAAGCAATGAACGTGCAAGCGCCTGGCTCAACGCTTCGTTCAGCGCCGCCGCCGTTTCGCCCCGCTCCGGGAGCTGCAGGTTCCTTTTGGCGAGCGCGGACTGGTAGCCGGCGGTGACCTTGCCGTCGGCCCATTCGGCGCCGTCGAGACGTTCACGAAAGCGTTCGACCTCGGCCGCGCTCAACACTTCGGGAATATGGACGATCATCGCGCGCCTTTTCGCGGCCTGCCGCCCTCCTGTCCAGAAGGCTGCCGAAGGTGACGAAGGTGCCGGTACGTCACGCGCGGAACCGTCACCTTTGGCGAATTTCCGGTCACTGCATCAGCACCTTGTCGATGACGCGGAACGGGCACGGCAGGAGCGAAATGGAGTCGGCCATTCCCAGCATATGCTGCATTTGACGGCGTGTAGGAAAATGGTTTCTCGTGAGGTGCAACGGCCGGACCAGATACGCATGTCCGGCCGTGGCGGGGAGAGCTCCTAAAAATCCAGGATTAGGGTCGCCGAGGTCGAGCGCGCCGGCGCCGGGATCGCATAATCCTGCCAGAAGGACTGAAAGTAATATTCGTTGGTGATGTTGAAGACGTTCACCCGCACCCGGGCACGGCCGCTCAGGCGGTATTCGGCGAACAGGTCGGCGGTCGTGTAGGCGGGCACGGTGACGAGCAGGAAGCCCGGCCGGCCGATATTGCGGCTGCCGACATGCTGGATGCCGCCGCCGACCAGCAGCTGCGGCGTGACCCGATATGAGGTCCACAGGTTCAGCGAATGGCGCGGCAGATTGTCCAGCCGGCGCCCGGTCTCGCCCGGAATGCTCGACCGGCGGATCTCGCCGTCGAGCCAGGAATAGCCGAACAGCAGGTTCCAGCCGGGAAGCAGCTCGCCCACCAGCTGCATTTCGAAACCCTCCGACCGTTGCGCGCCGTCGAGCGCGATGGCGGGATCGGCGGGTCCCGAGCCGGTGGTGCGCACATTGGCGCGATCGATCCGGAACAAGGCGGCGGACAGGGTGGCGCGGCCGCCCAGCAACTCGATCCGACCTCCCAGCTCCCATGCCTCGCTGCGCTCGGGGTCCACGCCGAGCGCGAAGGCCGTCACCGGCGGGTTGTTGTTGCCGCCGGCGAGCTGGACCACTTCGACGCGGCCGGACGGCTCGAACGAAGTGCCGTAGGCGACATAGAGGCTCGACCCCGGCGTCGGCTTGTAGACAAGGCCGAGATTGTAGCTCCAGTTCGAATCGCTGACGCTAAGATCGGTGACAAAGCCGGGGAACAGGCCGGTATCGTCGAAGCCGCGTACCCGCGTTTCCACATCATCGAAGCGCAAGCCGGCGAGCACCCGGAAGCGCTCGCCGATCTCGATCGTGTCGAACAAATAGAAAGCGAGAGTGTCCGTGTCCTGCCGCGCGCGGGTGCCGTTGAACGGGATGACGGGCGCGGCCTGGAGGGGCGGATCGAACAGGTTCCTGACCGGACCGTTGGCGTCGAGCCGGCGGCGATTCTCGGCCGTCTCGCGCGAGATTTCGAAGCCGCCGACCAGCGTGTGCCAGATCGTCTGCGAGCCGAAGGCCCAGGTGAGATTGGTCTGGTTGATCCAGAGCTGATCGACCTGATCGCGCATCTTGGCGCGGCCGAACACCGTCGTCGTGGCGTCGATCGTCGTCGGCGCGCCGCTGACCACCGGCCCGTGAATGACGGAATCGTTCGACGCCCGGCCGTAGCGGCTCTGACTGCGCAGCGAGAGGACGTCGCTGAACTGATGGTCCAGTCGCAAGGTCACGACATCGGCGGCGACGTCAGCATAATCGTTCGAATAGCCGTAATAATTGGAACGGCGCACCGGCAGCGGCCGGCCGGCAAAGGCGGTTCCGGCTAGCGAAAGCTGGCGGCCGTTTGGAATGCCGTAATCGGGAATGTCGTCCTGCTCCAGGTGGAGCCAGTGAAGCGACAACTCCGTGCCCGTGTCGATGCCGATCGCGACCGCGGGATTGATCGCCCAGCGTCGGTTGCGGGTGTAATCGCGACCCGGCACGTCGTTGCTGTTCGCCATCGCGTTGAAACGGATCGCTGCGCCGAGCTCGCTCGACAGGATAAAATTGGAATCGAGCGCGGCGCGATAGAGGTCGTGAGTGCCGGCGGTGAGCTCGACGGTCGCGCCGTCGTCAAGCACCGGGTAGCGGCTGATCAGGTTGACCGTGCCGCCGACATTGCCGCGCCCGGCGAAGGCGGACGCCGGCCCTTTCGTCACCTCGATCCGCTGGTTGTTGAAGGGATCGCGGAAATAGTTGCCGACGTCGCGCATACCGTCGCGCAGCACGTCGTCGCGCGCCGAAAAACCGCGCACCGAGAAAGCGTCGCCGCCGCCCGGCGGATTTCCTTCGCCGGCCTGGATGCTGATCCCGGTGATGTTGCGCAGCGAATCGCGGAGCGTCCGCTGGCCCTGCTCCTCCAGCAGTTCGTCCTCGACGACGGTTATGGTCCGGGGCGTGTCGAGCAGCGGCAGGGCGCTCTGGGGCGCTGAAAGGCCCTCTTCGGACGGCCGGTATCCGCGAACGACGATATCGTCATCATCGACCCCCGGCCCATGCTCGCGCTGCTCGCGCGGCCTGTCAGGCGGCCTGTCCTGCGCCAGCGCCGCGCTCGCGACGAACAGGGAAGCGCTGATCCTGCCGGCCGCCAGCAATGCGCCGCGAACGTTCTTCATCGCCATCCCCCGCAGGAAGCACACTGGAGGGCGGGCGCTTCAGGTTCGCTCCGCCCTCGGAACGATTGCTATTGCAAAGTGCTCGCAGCGCCATTCCGACATTTGTCGGATGATCGCCCACGTCTTGGCGTGTCAGAGGATTCCGCCCTCCCCTTTCCCCGCCACGCCGTTTCTGGCAGCGAGGAAAAGCGCTGGGACCAAGGGGAAAACGACCGATGGACTTTGACCTTACGGAACGCGAGCGTTTCTACCGGGACCGGGTGCGGGACTTCATCGAGACTCGGATTCGGCCGCGCAATGGAGACTACAAGGCGCAGCTTGCGGAAGGGGATCGCTGGCAGCCGATCCCGGTGATCGAGGAACTGAAGCCGCTGGCGCGCGAGGCGGGCCTGTGGAACCTGTTCATGCCGCCGGGCTCGGCGCTGCGCCATGTCGACGAGACGTTTGCGTTCGAGGGGACGCAGCTCACCAATCTCGAATATGCGCTGTGCGCCGAAGAGATGGGTCATCTCCTCTGGTCGAGCGAAGTGTTCAACTGCTCGGCGCCCGACACCGGCAATATGGAGGTGCTACACCGCTACGGGACGCGCGAGCAGAAGGACGAGTGGCTGAAGCCGCTGATGAACGGCGAGATCCGCTCCGCCTTCCTGATGACCGAGCCGGCCGTCGCCTCGTCCGACGCGACCAACATCCAGTGCGCGATCCGGCGCGACGGCGGCGACTATGTGATCAATGGCCGCAAATGGTGGTCGTCCGGCGCCGGCGATCCGCGCTGCAAGGTCGCGATCCTGATGGGCAAGACCGATCCCGATGGGCCCAAGCACCAGCAGCAATCGATGGTGCTGATGCCGATGGACGCGGCCGGGATCACCGTCGAACGGGCGCTGACCGTCTTCGGCTATGACGACGCGCCGCACGGCCATATGGAGATCGAGCTGAAAGACGTGCGCATTCCGGCGTCGGCGATGCTGCTCGGCGAAGGGCGCGGCTTCGAGATCGCGCAGGGGCGGCTGGGGCCGGGCCGAATCCACCATTGCATGCGCACGATCGGCGCGGCGGAGGAGGCGATCGCGGCGATGGCGCGGCGGCTGCAGAGCCGGGTGGCGTTCGGCAAGCCGATCTCCTCGCACAGCGTCTGGGAGCAGCGCATCGCCGAGGCGCGGATCGACATCGAATGCTCGCGGCTGCTCTGCCTCAAAGCCGCCGACATGATGGACAAGGCCGGCAACAAGGCGGCCGCCGCCGAGATCGCGATGACCAAGATCCATGCCCCGCGCATGGCGCTCCGGATCATCGACGACGCGATCCAGGCGCATGGCGGCGCGGGGGTTTCACAGGACTTCGGATTGGCGGCGAGCTATGCCGGCATCCGCACTTTGCGGCTGGCCGACGGCCCCGACGAGGTCCACGCCCGCGCCATCGCCAAGATCGAATATGCCAAGCATGCGCCAGCTTAGCTCCTCCCCGGTACGGGGAGGGGGGCCATGCGCAGCATGGTGGAGGGGTCCCCTCCGCCGTGCCGACCCCTCCACCGCACTTCGTGCGGTCCCCCTCCCCGCTCCGGGGAGGAATTGGTGAAAGCAGCCATCCTGCACTTGCCCGGCCAGCCGCTGGTCATCGAGGAGGCGCGGGTCGACAAGCCCGGCCCGCGCGAGGTGCTCATCCGCACCCACGCCTGCGGCGTCTGCCATTCGGACCTGCATTTCATCGACGGCCTTTATCCGGCGCCGCTGCCGCTCGTCGCGGGTCATGAAGCGGCCGGCGTGGTCGAGGCGGTCGGCGAGGACGTGACGGCGATCCGGCCCGGCGACCATGTCGTGACCTGCTTCTCCACCTTCTGCGGCCGCTGCGAGTTCTGCGTCAGCGGCCGACTCTCGCTGTGCGTCGATTCATCGACAAAGCGAAAGAAGGGCGAGCCGCCGCGCGTCGCGCTGGGCGAGACTGGGCTCCACCAGCTGCTCAATGTCGGCGGTTTTGCAGAGCTGATACTGGTCCATGAGAATGGCGCGGTCGCGATCGACCGCGACATGCCGCTCGACCGCGCCGCCTTGATGGGCTGCGCGGTGGTGACCGGCGCGGGATCGGTGCTGAACGCGGCGCAAGTGCGCGCCGGCGAGCATGTCGCGGTGGTCGGCTGCGGCGGCATCGGCCTCGCCGCGATCAATGCCGCGAAGATCGCCGGGGCCGCGACCATCGTCGCGATCGACCCGGTGCCGGCGAAGCGCGCACTGGCCGAGAAGCTGGGCGCGACGCACAGCTTCGATTCCGGCACCGAGAAATTGCGCGAGGCGGTAACCGAGCTGACCAAGGGCGGCGTCCATCATGCGATCGAGGCGGTCGGCCGGATCGCGGCGGGCGACCTCGCCATCTCGCTGCTGCGCCGCGGCGGCACCGCGACAATCGTCGGCATGATGCCGCTCAACGAGAAACTTGGGCTTCGGGCGATGGACCTGCTGGCCGAGAAGAAGCTGCAAGGCTCCCTGATGGGATCGAACCGTTTTCCGGTCGACATTCCCAAGCTGGTCGATTTCTATCTCGCCGGACGGCTCGATCTCGACGCCCTGATTGCGGAACGCATTCCGCTGGCCGGGATCAACCGCGCGCTCGACACGCTCAGGACGGGCGAGGCCGCGCGCTCGGTGGTCATTTTCGATTGAGGGAGGAAGGCATGTCGCTGTTCGATCTGACCGGCAAGGTCGCGATCATCACCGGATCGTCGCGCGGCATCGGCCGGGCGATCGCCGAGGCGATGGCGGATCAGGGCGCGAAGGTGGTCATTTCCAGCCGCAAGGCCGAGGCCTGCGCCGAAGTCGCCGATGCGATCAACGCCAGGCAGGGCGAGGGACGCGCGATCGTCGTGCCGGCGAGCATTTCCTCCAAGGACGAGCTGCAGCGGCTGGTCGACGAGACCCGGGCGCAGCTCGGCCGCATCGACATCCTCGTCTGCAACGCCGCCTCCAACCCCTATTACGGGCCGATGGCGGGGATCAGCGACGATCAGTTCCGCAAGATCCTCGACAACAATGTCATCGCCAATCACTGGCTGATCTCGATGGTCGCGCCGGAGATGATCGAGCGGAAAACCGGCTCGATCATCATCGTCAGCTCGATCGGCGGTCTGAAGGGCTCGGCGATGCTCGGCGCCTACAACATCTCCAAGGCCGCGGACTTCCAGCTCGCCCGCAACCTCGCCGCCGAGTTCGGGCCGCACCAGGTGCGGGTGAACTGCATCGCGCCGGGCCTGATCAAGACGGATTTCGCCAAGGCGCTCTGGGAAAATCCGCAGACCCTGAAGATGGTGACGATGCACACGCCGATGCAGCGGATCGGCGAGCCGCACGAGATCGCCGGCGCTGCGGTGTTTCTGGCGAGCGACGCCTCGACCTTCATGACCGGCCAGGCGATCGTGGTGGATGGCGGCAGCACGGTGGGGGTTGGGCTTTAACTCCCTCTCCCCGGCGGGGAGAGGGTGGGGTGAGGGGGTGATGAGTCCGAGATTAGCCTCGACCGTCGAGCCCCCTCCCCCTACCCCCTCCCCGCCGGGGAGGGGAAAGGAGCAGTTATGAGCGGAAGACTGGCAGGCAAGGTCGCGATCGTCACCGGGGCGGCGTCGGGGATCGGCAAGGCGAGCGCGGCGCTCTTCGCCGCCGAAGGGGCGACGGTGATCGCCGCCGATGTCGAATCCGCCGATGGGATCATCGGCGCGGACGCCGGCAGCGAAGAGGATGTGATCGGCCTCGTCGAGCTGGCCAGGCGCGAGCATGGCGGGCTCGATGTCTTCTTCGCCAATGCCGGCATTTCCGGCGGCCTCGCTTCGATCTTCGAGCAGTCGCCGGAAGACTGGCAGGAAATTCTGCGGGTCAATCTGATCGGGCCGTTCTTGGCGGTGAAGCATGCCGCGCCGGCAATGAAGAAGCGCGGCGGCGGCTCGATCATCGCCACCGCCAGCGTCGCCGGCATCCGCGCCGGCGCGGGCGGGCCGGCTTATTCGGCGTCCAAGGCGGGCGTGATCAACCTGGTCAAGGTCGCGGCGACCCAGCTCGCCACCGCCAATATCCGCGTCAACGCGATCTGCCCCGGGCTGATCGAAACCGGCATGACCGGGCCGATCTACGACATGGCCCGCGCCGCCGGGAAAGAGGAACGGCTCGGCCACCTCAACCCGCTGAAGCGCGGCGGCGAGCCGATCGAGATCGCCAACGCCGCCCTCTTTCTCGCCTCGGACGAGTCCAGCTACGTCAACGGCCATGCGATGGTCGTCGACGGCGGCCTGTCGATCTCGCACCCGTTCAACTATCAGGACTATGGCAAGACGGCGTTCTGATCGCTGACGGAAGAGGGCGCGACGTGATGGATCTTTTCAACTTCATCCTGGTCATGGTCTCGCTCATTCTCGCGATCGGCGTGACGCATTTGATCCAGCGGGTGGCCGAGATTATTCGCATTCGCGATACTGTCCCTCTCGATTGGTTGCAGCTGACCTGGGCGCTCAGCCTCTTCCTCCTTGCGGCACTTTACTGGTGGTCGCTGTGGGATATGCGAAATGCCGATTGGACTTTTCCCAAATACTTCCTTGTGCTGCTCAGTCCGACGTTGCTGAATTTTGCCGTGAGCCTGCTTGTTGCAACGGACCGAGCGAGCGATACGGCAACCGCGCCGTTCAACTTGGCGCGTATCCGGCTTCCGTTCATGCTGATCATGGCCGCTTCCATGGTTGCGGTGTCATGGGACGCATGGTTGGTCGGCACCGAGCCGGCCTGGACCGCCTACCGCCCCATCCAAGTGTTTGTGATCGGCCTCTACTTCGCCGGGGCGGCGCTGCCTGGCCTCACCGCGCAGCGCGTGATCGCTGGCTTGGTGCTGCTCACTTATGTCATCGGCGGGTTTGTGTATCGCTTGTTGCCCGGCGCCTTTGCGTCATAACGGGCATACAGCAGCTGCGGCGACGGAGCGATTGACGTTCACGTCAACCTCCGCCAACGCGGCCAGAAGGAGACGCCGCATGAGCCCGATCAGCACCCGCAAGCATGGCGACATTTTGATCGTCACTTCGAACAATCCGCCGGTTAACGCGCTCGGCCATGCGGTGCGCGAGGGGCTTGTCGCGGCGGTCGCCGAGGCGGACGGGGACGGGGCGGTGAAGGCGGTGGTGATCATCTGCCAGGGGCAGACCTTCTTCGCCGGCGCGGACATCACCGAATTCGGCAAGCCGATGCAGCTGCCGATGCTGCCGACGGTGGTCGATATCATCGAGAATTGCACCAAGCCGGTGGTCGCCGCGATCCACGGCACCGCGTTCGGCGGCGGCCTCGAGGTCGCGCTGGCGAGCCATTACCGGGTCGCGGTGCCGTCGGCGAAGCTGGGCGTGCCGGAGGTGAAGCTCGGCCTGCTGCCCGGCGCGGGCGGGACGCAGCGGCTGCCGCGCGTCGCCGGGGTCGAGAAGGCGCTTGAAATGGCCGCGACCGGCAATCCGATGGGCGCGACCGAGGCGCATGCTATCGGGCTGGTCGACCGGCTGATCGAGGGCGATCTGGAGCAGCATGCGGTCGCCTTCGCCGAGGAGGTCAGGGAGATCCGGCCGATCCCCAAATCCTCCGAGCGCGACGACAAGCTCGCCGCCGCGCGCGCCAACCCGCAGGTCTTCGCCGATTTCCGCAAGGCCAATGCACGCAAGTTCCGCGGCTTCGAGGCGCCGGAGAAGAACATCCAGGCGATCGAGGCCGCGGTCGCCAAGCCTTATGCCGAAGGCGTGCTCGACGAGCGGCGGCTGTTCATGGAGCTGATGACCGGCAAGCAGGCCCGCGCGCAGCAATATTTCTTCTTCGCCGAGCGCAAGGCGGCGAAGATCGACGGCATTCCGGAGG
>NZ_JBQTIN010000017.1:0-16579 GCF_052388015.1 Sphingosinicella sp. | reverse complement strand
TGCGGTCCTCGAAGGCGGACTGGCGATTGTCGCTCTCCTGCCAATAGACGGCGGCCTGGGCGAAATCGATCATGCCCTCGCCCTCGTAGCGCCAGTCGAGGCTGACCCGACGGCGCTCGATCGTATCGCGCGCGCGCAGATCGATCACCGCGGTCGCCGGAAGCGGCCCCGCCGCCGGCGGCGGGGTCCGTCCGCTCAGCACGTTGGTCACGACCAGGCTGTCGCCATATTCGCCGGTCAGCCGGATCCGGTGGCCACTGCCGGGCTCGAAGACGATGCGGCCGAACAGCGCATCGGAGCTCGTATCCTGCGGGTTCGGCGCGGTCCGCCGAGCATCGGGCGACTCGTTGGTCCCCTCATTGCCCAGCTCATGGCCGTCGCGGCGGGTATAGCTGACCAGCGCCGACCAGTCCCCCGCGCGGCCGGCGAGAATCGCTGTCTCGGAAAATTCGTCGCTGGCGCTGTCATAGGAGGCGCGGCCGAGAAAGGCGACGTTCCGGCCGCCCTCCAGCAGGTCGGCCGGATCGCTGGTGATGAAGCTGACGACCCCGGCCAGCCCGTCCGAGCCGTAGAGCGCCGAGCCCGGCCCGCGCAGGATTTCGACCGAGCGGACGATACCGAGATCGACGTAGTCGCCGCGGCCAGCCGCCTGGGCGCCGAAGGTGAAGCCGTCCGGCACGCGGATGCCGTCGACCTGGATCAGCACCCGGTTGCCGCCGATGCCGCGAATCCGGAAGCCGGAATTGCCGTCCCGCCCGGCGGTACCGAGCGCGGCGCCGAACCGAGCTGGCGAGCGCGGCACGATGACGCCCGGCTCGAATCGGACCAAGTCGCGCACGTCGGTGCTCAGCTCGTCCGCGATCCGCCGCTCGTCGATCACGGTCACGGTGGCCGGCACGTCCTCGACCTGGGTCGGCGAACGGGTCGCGGTGACGGTGACGGTGACGGTCTGCTCGACCGCGTCGTTGGCGGCGAGCCGCGGTTGCCCCCAGGCGGCGCCGGGCAGGCCGGCGATCGCCGTGCCGAGCATGAGAGCCGCGCGTGTCATATTCCTCCTAAACGCTAATGCGAGTGATTCGCAGCCGCAATAGCGTCTGCCTCAATCGCGTCAAGGATGGGTGACGACGCGCGCCCGGACCGCTAACCGACTCCCCGCCATGGCCGCACCTGTCCTCGCTTATGAAAATCTCGGCCTGATTCAGGGATCGGGCTGGCTGTTCCGCGGGCTCGACCTGTTCGTGGGCGGGCGCGACCGGCTGGCGCTGATCGGGCGCAACGGCGCCGGCAAGACGACCTTGCTCAAATGCCTCGCCGATCTGATCGAGACCGACGAGGGGCGGCGGACGATCCAGCCCGGAACGAAGGTCGTGCTGCTCGAGCAGGATCCCGACCTCGCCCCCTTCGCGACCCTGCGCGACTTCGCGCTGGCTGGCGGCGCGGCGGCGCATGAGATCGACGCGATCGCGACCCAGATCGGCGTCGATCTCGATCGGCCGACCGACACCGCCTCGGGCGGCGAGCGCCGCCGCGCCGCGATTGCGCGCGCGCTGGCGCAGGGCCCCGATGTGCTGCTGCTCGACGAGCCGACCAACCATCTCGACCTTGCCGGGATCGAATGGCTGGAGGACTGGCTGGGACGATTCAACGGCGCATTCATCGTCATCAGTCATGACAGAACCTTCCTCACGCGCCTGACGCGCCAGTCGCTCTGGCTCGATCGCGGGCAGCTGAGGCGGGCCGAGGTCGGCTATGGCGGCTTCGAGGCCTGGACCGACAAGGTCTATGAGGAGGAGGCGCGCAACGCCGAGCGTCTCGACGCGAAGCTGAAGCTCGAGCTGCACTGGCTCCAGCGCGGCGTCACGGCGCGGCGGCGGCGCAACCAGGGGCGGCTCGCCAAGTTGAACGAGATGCGCGCCGCCCGCGCCGCGATGCTCGGGCCGGCGGGCACGGCGAAGCTCGCGCTCCAGACCGACGAAATCCGGTCCAAGATGGTGATCGAGGCGGACCGGGTGACCAAGCGCTTCCCCGGATCGGGGTCCGGGGCAGGCGGCGAGCGGGTCATCGTCCGCGACTTCAGCCTGCGCATCCAGCGCGGCGACCGGATCGGCGTGGTCGGCGCGAACGGCACCGGGAAGACGACTCTGCTGAAGCTGCTCACCGGCGAGATCGCGCCGGATGAAGGCGCTGTGACGCGGGCCAAGACGCTGGCCGGGGTGATGATCGACCAGCAGCGCAAATTGCTCGATCCGGCGAAGCGGGTGCGCGACGTGCTTGCCGAGGGCGGCGACTGGATCGAGGTGCGGGGCGTGAAGAAGCACGTCCAGGGCTATTTGAAGGAGTTCCTGTTCGAGCCGACCCTGATCGACGCGCCGATCGGCAGCCTCTCCGGCGGCGAGCGCTCCCGGCTGCTGCTCGCCCGCGAGTTCGCCCGCGCCTCCAATCTGCTGGTGCTCGACGAGCCGACCAACGATCTCGACCTGGAGACGCTCGACCTGCTGCAGGAGGTGATCGCCGATTATGAAGGCACGGTGCTGATCGTCAGCCACGACCGCGACTTTCTCGACCGGACGGTCACGATCACGCTCGGCCTCGACGGCTCGGGCAAGGTCGATATCGTCGCCGGCGGCTATGAGGATTGGGAGCGGAAGAGGCGGCCGCACGTCCACAACCCCAAGGTCGCCGCGCCGAAGGAAAGGCCCTCCCCTAACCCCTCCCGCGAGCGGGAGGGGAAGAGGAAGCTGACCTACAAGGACCAGCGCGACTACGATCTGCTCCCCGCGCGGATCGACGCGCTGGAGGCGGAGATCGCCCGCGACGAGGATATCATAGCCGATCCGGATCTCTACGCGCGCGATCCGGCCCGCTTCGCGCAGCTGACCGACGCGGTCGCCAAGGCGCGGGCCGAGCGGGACGCGGCCGAGACGCGCTGGCTGGAGCTGGCCGAGATGGCCGAGTTGCTGGCCAATCCCGCTTGACGACGCGCCGCAGCCGCCCCAGCGTCGCTGCCGGGCTCAGGAGAAGATGATGACCAAGACGCTGATCCGCCTGGGCCTTGCCTTGCTTCTGCTTCTGCCGGTCGCGGCGGCCGCGCAGGCGCCGGCCGTGCCGCCGATCCAGTATCAGACCCGCACGCTCGCCAACGGCCTTCGCGTCTATTCGATCGGCGATCCAAGCAGCGCCAACGTCTCGGTCCAGGTCTGGTACGACGTCGGCTCGCGCGACGATCCGCGCGGCCGATCGGGCTTCGCGCACCTGTTCGAGCATATGATGTTCAAATCGACCCGGAACATGGTGCCGGAGCAGTTCGACCGGCTGACCGAGGACGTCGGCGGCTTCAACAACGCCTCGACCAACGACGATTACACCAATTATTTCGAGGTCGTCCCCGCCAACCATCTCGAGCGGCTGCTCTGGGCCGAGGCGGAACGGATGAGCTCGCTGGTGATCGAGCCCGGTTTCTTCAACTCCGAGCGCGACGTGGTGAAGGAGGAGCTCCGCAGCCGGGTGCTGGCCGCGCCTTATGGGCGGCTTTTCTACCTCTATCTGCCGATGATCTCCTACGACCGCGACCCTTATGGCCGGCCGGGCATCGGCAGCATCGAGGACCTCGACGCGGCGACGATCGACGACGTGCGCGCCTTCCACGCGACTTATTATCGCCCCGACAATGCGGTGCTGTTCGTCGCCGGCAATTTCGACGACGCGCAATTGAACGCCTGGGTCGACCGCTATTTCAGCCCGATCGCGCGGCCGGCGACGACCATTCCACGCGTCCGCGTCGAGGAGCCGGACCGGCGCGAGGCGCGGCGCTACACCGTCTATGAGGCCAACACGCCGCTGCCGGCGGTGTTGCTCTCCTACCCCGTCCCGCCCGCCAGCGATCCGGACGCGGCGGCGATGGAGGTCCTCGACGGCGTGCTTTCGACCGGCGAAAGCTCGCGGCTCCACCAGGCCCTCGTCTATCGCGACCGGATCGCGGCGCAGGCCAGTTCGTTCGTCGATGTCCGGCGCGGGCGGGGCAATCTCGCCGTCTTCGCGATCCTCTCGCAGGGCCAGAGCGCCGAGGCCGGCGAAGCGGCGCTGCGGCGCGAGATCGCCCGCTTCCGCGACGAGCCGGTGACCGCGGCCGAGCTGGCCGAGGCGCGGAACGAATTGATCACCAGCGCGCTGAGGGAGCGCGAGACGGTCGAAGGCCGAGCCGAGACCCTGGCCGAGGCGGTGCTGCTCGCCGGGAGCCCAAGCGCCGCCGATGCGCGCCTCGCCCGGATCGCCGCCGTCACCCCGGCCGACATCCAGCGCGTCGCCCGCCGCTGGCTCGCCGAGACGGGCAGCGCCGCCGTCCGCTATTTGCCCGAGGAGGGCCAGAACGGCGCCCGCGAGGACGTGATCGCGACCGCCGCGACGGTCGAGACGGCGCAGCTCGTCACCCCGCCCAACGTCCGCGTCTGGCAGCCGGCGCCGGAGAATGAGCGCGTCCAGCCGCCCGCGCCGGGACCGGAGATCGCGCCCGCGATCCCCGCGCCGAACCGCCAGCGGCTCGCCAACGGCCTCACCGTGATCACCATCACCAACCGGCGCCTGCCGCTCGTCACCGCCGGGCTGGTCGCGCGCGGCGGATCGGCGGCCGACCCGGCCGACCGCGCCGGCACCGCCACCCTGGCCGCCGCGGTGATGACCGAAGGCACGCGGACCCGCAGCGCCTCGCAGATCGACCAGGCGGCCGAGGCGCTCGGCGCGACGCTCGATTCGACCGCCGGCTGGGACGGCGCCTCGCTCGCGCTCACCGTCCGCACCGGCGAGACCGACCGCGCGGTCGCGTTGATCGCCGATATCGCGCGCAACGCCACCCTGGCCGACGAGGAAGTCGAGCGGCAGCGCACCCAGGCCCGCGACGCGTTCCAGGTGGCGATGAGCGATCCGGGACAGGTCGCGCGGCTGGCCGCCGCCCGCGCCCTCTACGGCGCGGCGCCCTACGGCCATCCGGCCGGCGGCACGGCCGCGAGCCTCGCGGCGATCACCCGCGCCGACATCGAGCGCGCTTTTCGCGCGCAGTGGCGGCCGGACAATGCGACCCTGATCCTGACGGGCGACATCGACCCGCAGGCGGCGCGCCGGCTTGCCGAGAGCCATTTCGGCAGCTGGCAGGCGGAAGCGGCGCCATCCCGCTCCGAAGCGCGGGCCGCGCCGCGCGAGGCGCGCAGCGAGGTGATCGTCGTCGACATGCCCGGCGCCGGCCAGGCGGCGGTGGCGGTGGCGCGCGGCACGATCGCGCGGCGCGATCCGGCCTTCTACCGGGCGCTGGTCGCCAATGCGGTGCTGGGCGGCGGCTACAGCGCGCGGCTGAACCAGGAGATCCGGATCCGCCGCGGCCTCTCCTACGGCTCGGGCAGCAGCCTCGACGCGCGCGCCGAGCCGGGGCCGTTCCTCGCCGTCACCCAGACCCGCAACGACGCGGCGGCCGAGGTGCTGGGCCTGATCCTGGCCGAGATGCGGCGGCTGGGCGCGGAGCCGATCCAGCCCGCCGAGCTGGTCGCCCGGCGCGCCTCGCTGACCGGCGATTTCGGCCGCAACGCGGAAACCACGTCGGGCGTGGCGAGCCTGATCGCCTCCTATGTGACGCGCGGCATTGATCCGGCCGAGATCGAGCGCTACATCCCCTCGGTCCTCGCCGTGACCCCGGCCGAGGCGCAGGCGGCGGCCGGCGCGCTGATCGCGCCCGAAGGCGCGACGATGGTGATCGTCGGCCAGGCCGACCAGTTCGTCGAGCGGCTACGCGCGGCGGGGCGGACGGTGACGGTGATTCCGATTGCCAGCCTCAACCTGGACAGCGCGACCTTGCGTTAGCCGAGCCTTGTTCTCCGGCGAAGGCCGGGGTCCAGCGGCGCAAAAAGAAGGACTGGACTCCGGCCTTCGCCGGAGAACAGGGAAGGGCTAACCCCGCCGCGCTTGCTCGAGCCTGCGGCGCATCGCGGCGCCGCTGGCCGGGTGACCGCTTTCGACCCATTGCGGCCCTTGCTTGCGGCCCCCGCCCCCGGCGTTTATCCGGATCGCATGACAGAAGTTGACACCATCCCGGGCTGGAAAACTGTCGTTGATTGGTTTGGTTACCCACCCAACTTCCACGACGCCGAGGTTGTTTCGATCGAGCTTCGGCGCGATCCCGAAGCATCATACGTGCGCGTTCATGCTTGGCGAACGAATAGCGACACCACTGAACAGGGACACTTCCGTCGGGATCGACACGCTCTCGTCACCTACTCACTCAAGGGTATTACTTCCCTCACGTTGAGTGGGTGGAACCACCAGAACGTGCTTTCGGAACTGTGGGTTGATCGGAGCGAGAACGGATATGTTCTCCATCTTCCTGAGATTTACGGGGTGGACGGTGAAGTAGCCGCTGCCGAGATTTCAGTGTCGATCGAGCTATTCGATCCACAATGACGAATGGCAGAAAACCACCCTTAACGGACAGTCGAAGCTTGCCCCCTACCCCCGCCGCGCCTGCTCCAGCCGGCGCCTGATCGCCGCGTCGTTCGGGGCGCCGCGGGCGGCCTGCTCCATCAAAGCCAGCCCGCGGAGCGGATCGCTGCCGCCGCGATAAAGAATCCAGCCCAAAGTATCCGCAGTCGCCGGATTGTCGCGGTCGAGCGCCCAGGCGCGGCGGGCATAAGGCAGCGCCCGATCGAAATCCCCAGTCTCGGCATAGGCCCAGGCGAGGTTGTTGAGGATCGTCGCGTCGTTGTTGCCGATCCGGCGGCGCAGGCCTTCATAGACGGCGATCGCCTCCGCCCATTCCTCGCGCTCCATCATCCGCGCCGCGGCCATGATCTGCGCGGGCACGTTGCGCGGGTTCTGGCGGAGGAACAGCGTCAGCACCCCGTCCGCCGCCGGCACCTGGTTCGAGCGGCGAAGCGCCTCGATCAGCCGGAGCGCCACCGGCTCGGAGAAAGCCAGGTTCGCGGCGCGGCGATATTGCTCCGCCGCGCCGGCGAAATCGCCGCGCGTGCCGAGCGCGTCGCCGACCAGCATATGGACCTCCGGCGCGCCGGGATTGGCGGCCTGCAACTGCCGCGCGCGCGCCAGCGCCTCCTCGCCGAGGCCGCGGGCGAGCAGGGCAGAGATCAGCCGCACCTGCACCGGGCCGTTGCCGGGCTCGGCCATCGCCTGGCGGCGGAGCGCGTCGAAATCCTGCGGGCTCAGCGGATCGAGCGCCGAGCGGGCCGGCGGCGCGGCGGCGCGGGCGAGGAAGGCCGAGGCGCCGGCGGCGTCGTCGCGCGCGGCGAGCGCCCGGCCCATCAGGGTCAGGCTGTAGGAATCGGCGTCGGGCCGGACGGCGAGCGGCGCAATCGCCGCGATCACCCCGGCTGGATCGTCCATCCGCGAACGGGCGGCAGCCAAGAGCCGACGCGCGCGGCGGTTGCCGGGCTGGATCGCGACCAGCCGGGCGAGGCGCTGCGCGGCGCGCTCGACATTGCCCATGCCGAAATCGATCGCGCTTTCGAGCAGCATGCCGGAAGGCCGATCGGCGAAGGCGCCGTTGGTGCGGTTGTAGACGGCGCGGGCCAGTTCGTAATCGCGGGCGCGGGCGGCGAGCACCGCCTGAAGATAGAAGGCCATGTTGCTCACGCCGCCGCTGAGGCGGTGCGCTTCGCGCGCGTCGGCGAGCATGTCCTGCATCCGGCCGAGATCGCCATAAGTGATTGCACGCTCCAGCCGCGCGTCGACATAGCCGGGATCGACCTCCAGCGCCCGATCGAACCAGGGCAAAGCCGCGGCGAGGCCATATTGGCTGCGGGTCAATTCGCCGCGCAGCAGCAAGGCGCGGGCATTGCGCGGGCCGAAGGCGACCGCCTGGTCGACCGCTTGCAGCGCGCCGGCGATATTGCCCTGGTTGCGGCGGAAGATGGCGACGTCGGCGAACACCTCGCTGTCGCGCGGACCCAACGCCATCGCCCGATCGAACATCGCGCCCGCACCGCCGTCGCCGAGCGCCGCCAGCGCGCGGGCGCGGATGCGGGCGCGATAGGCGGCGTCGGCGCCAGTCGGTTCGCCCACTTCGCTCAGGGCGCCGCGCGCATCGCCTTGCAGCAGCCGGGCGTGGGCGAGCAGATGGCGGGTCTCCTCGACGCCGGTTCCGGCCTGACGTGCGCGAACGACCTCCGCCTCCGCCGCCACGCCGTCACCCAGCGCGAGATCGATCCGCGCCTTGAGCAGCCGCGCGGCGGCATTCGCCGGATCGGCCTGGAGCGCGTTCATCAGCTCCACCCGCGCCGCGCGCATGTCCCCCGCCTCGAACGCGGCCCGGCCGCGCTCGAACGCACCCGTGCCGTCCGCGCAGGCGGCGAGGAGGGCCAGAGCCAACACCATCGGAGTCATCCCGGCGAAAGCCGGGACCCATGAACGAAGGCGGTTGAGGGCCAGCGACAACGCTCCAGCGAGCTCGACACCGAGGGTGGTCATGGGTCCCGGCTTTCGCCGGGATGACTCATCATGGGAGGCGTGCGCGGCTGCCTTCACGGCTGCAACCCATATTGCTTCATCAGATCGTAGAGCGTCGGCCGGCTGATCCCGAGCATCTTGGCGGCGCTGGAGATGTTGTTGCCGGCGCTGGCCAGCGCCTTGCGGATCGCGCGCCGGTCGGCCGTCTCGCGGGCGGCCTTGAGGTTGACCGGCAGCTGCTCGTCGGCCGGCGCGGCGAGATCGAGATCCTCGGCGGAAATGAGCTTGCCGTCGGCCATGATGACGGCGCGCTTCATCCGGTTCTCCAGCTCGCGGATGTTGCCCGGCCAGCGCCAGTTCTCGATCGCGGCCAGCGCGCCCGGCGCGAAGCCGGTCACCTTCGGGTTCATCTCGCGCGCGAAGCGGGCGAGGAAATGCTTGGCCACCAACGCAGCGTCGCCCGGCCGTTCGGCCAGGGTCGGAATGCGGACGACGATCTCGGCGATCCGGTAATAGAGATCCTCGCGGAACTGGCCGTCGGCGATCATCGCCTCCAGATTCTGGTGCGTCGCGCAGACGATCCGCGTGTCGACGGGAATCGGGCGGCGGCCGCCGATCCGCTCGATCACCCGCTCCTGCAGGAAGCGGAGCAGCTTGACCTGCAAGGGGAGCGGGATATCGCCGACCTCGTCGAGGAACAACGTGCCGCCCTCGGCCAGCTCGATCTTGCCTTCGGTCGTCTTGATCGCGCCCGTGAACGCGCCCTTTTCATAGCCGAACAATTCGGCCTCCAGCAGGCTCTCGGGGATCGCCGCGCAGTTGATCGCGACGAAGCCGCTGCCGCGCCGGCGGCTCGACTGGTGCAGGCCGCGGGCGAGCAATTCCTTGCCGGTACCGCTGGCGCCGAGCAGCAGCACCGAAACGTCGGCGTCGGCGACCCGCTCGATCGTCCGCGCGACCTTCGCCATTTCCGGTGAGGCGGTGACCATCGCGCCAAGCACGGTCTTGTCGGCGCCGACCTCGCTGGCGAGGCGGCGATTCTCGGCCTCGATCTCATGCAGCTGGAAGGCGCGGCGGACGATCAGACCGAGCTGATCGATGTCGACCGGCTTGGCGTAGAAATCATAGGCGCCCGCAGCAATGGCCTTGAGCGCGCTCTCCCGCGCGCCGTGACCGGAGGCGACGATGATCTTGGTGTCAGGCTTCAGCGCCAGGATCGCCTCCAGCGCCGCGAACCCCTCGGTGACGCCATCGGGATCGGGCGGCAGGCCGAGATCGAGCGTCACCACCGCCGGCTCGGCGGCGCGGACGATGTCGATCGCCGCCTGCCGATCCGAGGCGGTGATCACCTGATAATCGTCATAGGCCCATTTGAGCTGGCGCTGCAGACCCTCGTCATCCTCGACGATCAGCAGCACCGGCTTGAGCTTGTCATGGTTCAGGGGAGCATTCATGCGCGGATCCGTTCGCTGGTCGCCGCCACGCGCTCAAAGGCGCCCGGCAGATAGATGGTGAAGCAGGTGCCGCGGCCCGGCGCGCTTTCGACCTCGACGCGACCGCCCATGCCGAGGATCAGCGCCCGCGCCTCATGGGCGCCGATGCCGAAACCCTCTTCCTTGGTCGAGACGAAGGGCTGGAACAGCCGGGTGGCAACGAAATCGCCGGACATGCCGCAGCCGGTATCGACGATCTCGATCGCGACATCGCCGCCGCTCTCGAAATAGTTGATGCCGACCGGCGCGTCCGCCGGGCTGGCGTCGATGCCGTTCTGGACGAGATGCCCGATCGCCTCTTCGAGCGCGTCGGGATCGGCATGAGCGACGAGGTCCGCATCGCCCGTGACCAGCACCGGCCGCATCCGGCCCTTGGCCGCCGCCACCGCCGCCAGCACCGGCGCCAGCGCCGTCTCGCGCGGGCTTTCGGCCAAGCGGGGGGCGCCCGGCGAGAGGCGGGCGAGCAGCGCGTTCATCTTGGTCACCGAGCCCTGCAAAGTCGCGATCATGTCGGCGCGGAACTCGGGATTGTCGGCATGCCGCTCGGCGTTGCGCGACACGAGGCTCAGCTGGCTGACCAGATTCTTGATGTCGTGGAGGATGAAGGCGAAGCGGCGGTTGAACTCGTCGAACCGGCGCGCATCGGCGAGCGCCTGCTGACCGCGCGCCTCGGCGAGATAGGAGGCGGCCTGCACGCCGACGGTGCGGAAGAGATCGAGATCCTCCCAATCGAGCCGGCGGCGGAAGGCGGGATGCTCAAGCACGACCAGGCCGAGCAGCCGGCCGGCATGGATCAGCGGCACGCCCGCCCAGGCTTCGTCGAGGCGGACAAGCCAGTCCGGCACCGGGACGCGCGCCTCGCCGACGGTGAGCACGCCGTCGCGCAATTGCTCGAAATCGAGGACGTAGCGATGCTCGCGCACGAAACGCAGCAGCGCATCGGCCCCGTCGGCGGAGGGCGGCAGCGTCGCTGTCGCGTTCCAGCGCGCGGTCGGGCTCAGCCGATCGTGATCGTCGACCAGCAGCAGCAGCCCGCCCGGCGCCTCGGCGATATCGGCCAGGCCCTTGATGACGCGCTCCTCAAGCGGCGCGCCGTCGCTTTGCTCCCGCCCAACCGTGTCGGTGAAGCGGGCCCATTCGCGGCGGTAGTCGTAGCGGTGCTCGAAGACATGCTTGGCGACGAACACCCGCGCCCGCGACCGCGCCCTGGCCGACGTCATGACGAGGATCGCGACAGCCGTGACGGCGGCGATGAGCGCGAGCTCCGCCGCCCGGCCCATGTCGCCGCCGATCATGCCGGCGACCCAGGAGGCCGACATCATCGCGGCGAAATAGAGCAGGATCGCGAACAGCGAGACCGACTGAAAGGTCGCCGCGCGCGACAGGCGGAAGCGCCAGTTGGGCGCGCCGCGCAGGCCGAAAGCGAACAAGGGCGCGAGCATCACCAGCGCCGGCCCGCGTAGCAGGACGAGGTCGCCGCCCAGACCGGGCGACATATAGCCGACCGTGTAGAGGTGGAGATCGAACGCCCACATCGCGGCGAGCGCGATCGTCGGCAGGCGCAGCATCGCGCGCGACCTGGGATCGGCCTGGCCGTAGAGATTGTGGACGAGGATCAGCGCGCCGGCGGCGATGGTGAGGCCGAGCAGCTGGCTCGCCGAATGAAGTGCTTCGAAGGCCAGCGGCAAATGCCGGAATTGGTCGGTGACGCCGCCCACGGCGATCTGGACGCCGATCGCTCCCGCGACCGCCGCGTAGACGGCTTTCACCGCCTTCTGCCGGTCGTCCTCGCCGGCCTCCTTGAGCAGGCCGTGCATGAAGGCCAAGAAGGCGAGGTTGCGGGCGCTCTCGGCGAAGCGGGTCGCGATCGCGTCCGGATCGAGGAAAGCGAGAAAGATCGCCCACAGGCTGACCGCCGCGAAAGCCGCGACGAGCGGCCGGTGGCGCGGCTCGTCCGCCCAGCGGCGCAGCTGTTGAATTGCCAGCGCGCCGAACAGGGCGGCGGCGAGCAGGTGGCTTCCGAGGATGATCAGATCGCCGATCATCGCGCGCCCTCCGGCCAGATCACGACCCGGGCGGTCTGGAGCAGGATCAGCAGATCGAGGAACGGCGTGTAATTCTTCGCGTAATAGAGATCGAACTCCAGCTTCTCGCGCGCATCCGCGATCGAGGCGCCATAGGGATAGTTGATCTGCGCCCAGCCGGTGATCCCGGGCTTCACGACATGGCGCTCGCCATAATAAGGCAGCCGCTCCTCGAGATCGGCGACGAATTGCGGCCGCTCCGGGCGCGGGCCGACGAAGCTCATCTCACCCTTCAGCACGCTCCACACCTGCGGCAGCTCGTCGATCCGGGTCTGGCGGATGAAGCGGCCGACCCGGGTGACGCGGGGATCGTCCTTCTGCGCCCACACCGCCTTGCCGCCGACCTCGGCATCGGTGCGCATCGAGCGCAATTTGATCACGTCGAACGTCTCGCCATAGAGGCCGACGCGGCGCTGGCGGTAGAAGACCGGTCCCTTGCTTTCGAGCTTCACCGCGATGCCGGCGATGAGGATCAGCGGCGCGAACAGCACGAGGCCGGCCAGGCTGGCCATGACGTCGAACAGCCGTTTGCCCCAGGAGGAGAGCCGTCGGCCGGCCGAGAAGCCGTCCGAGAAGATCAGCCAGGAGGGATTGAGGCTGTCGAGATCGACCCGGCCCGTCTCGCTCTCCAGGAAGCTGGAGAAATCGTGGACCTCGACACCGGTCGTCTTGATCCGCAGCAGATCGTTGAGCGGCAGCGCATTGCGCCGTTCCTCGAGCGCCAGCACGACCTCGGTCGCGCGGAGCGCGAGGAGATGATCGGGCAGGCTGGCGATGTCGACGCGGTTGACCGACCCGGTCACCGCCGCGGGGCCATCGTTCATCGCGACGAAGCCGACCACGGCGACGCTCGCGCCCGGCTTATGGGTCAACGCCTCGATCCGCGCCGCGCGCGGACCGGCGCCGAGGACGAGCAGGCGGCGGCGGAAACGCTCGCCGCTGAGCACGTCGCGCAGCAAGCCGCGCACGGCGACCATCGCGACGAGCGCGATCCAGGTCGCGTAGAGCAGGCTGGAGCGCCAGAAGGCGACCGGCGGGAAGATGAAGAAGAGCAGCGACAAGCCAATGATGCCGAGCGCCATCGCCGCGACCAGGCGGGCGGTGGCGAAGCGCACCGAATGGAGCGCCTCGACGCCATAGACGCCGACCGCGACCATCGCCGCCTGCACCGCGCCGGCGAAGGCCAGCATGTTCGGCAGCCGTTCCGCGGTGGCCCCGCCGTCCACCCCGACCTGCCAGAGCCGGATCAGCCAGCCCGCCTCGGCGGCGAGCAGCAGCAAGGCGAAGTCGATCGCGCCGAGAATCAGCACCGCATAAGGCACATAATGCTTGAACAGGCGGATCACGGGCGTGCGTCCTCGGCCGGGAGAGCGAGTGTAAGGCGGTCCGACATGAGCACAGTGTCGGAGAAATTGACAAAGAAAGGGTGAAGGCGGCGTTAGCCTGTCACCGATTGCCGGCGCGGCAGGCCCGACGCTAAGGGCGGCGAATGCGCGCCTTCTTCGATCCCCGCCAGCTCGCCCACGCCCCGCAGATGGAGCTGCACAATGGCGGCTTCGTCCCTTTCGCCGAGACGCCGGCGCGGGCGGAGGCGATCCTCGCCGCGATCGGGCCGGCGGAGCCGGCGATCGACCACGGCGAGGGGCCGCTGCGGGCGGTGCATAAGGAGGACTATCTCGCCTTCCTCTGGGCGGCGCACAAGGACTGGCGGGCGGCGGGGCGCGAGGGCGACGCGGCGGGCTATGCCTGGCCGGTGGTGCGCCGCCGGCCGCTCAAGCTCGACCGGGTCGACGCGCGGCTCGGCCAGCACAGCTTCGACGCTTCCTCGCCGATCGCGGCGGGGACATGGGAGGGCGCCTATTGGAGCGGGCAGACGGCGCTCAGCGCGCTCGACGCGGTGCTGGCCGGTGAGAAGAGCGCCTTTGCGGCCTGCCGCCCGCCCGGCCATCATGCCGGGGCCGACTATCTCGGCGGCTATTGTTATCTCAACAACGCCGCCATCGCCGCGCAGGCGGCCATCGACGCCGGCCGACGCAAGGTGGCGATCCTCGACGTGGACTATCATCACGGCAACGGCACGCAGGACATCTTCTACGCCCGCGGCGACGTGCTGTTCGTCTCGATCCACGCCGATCCGGTGATGGATTATCCCTATTTCTGGGGCCATGCCGACGAGACCGGCGAGGGCGACGGCGAAGGCGCGACCCTCAACCTGCCGCTGCCCCGCGGCACCGATCTCGCCGCCTACCTGCCAGCGCTGGAGACGGCACTGGACCGGGTCGCGGCCTTCGCGCCGGAGCTGCTGATCGTCTCCTACGGCGCGGATACGTTCGCTGGCGACCCGATCTCGCACTTCCGGCTGGACACGACCGACTATGCGGTGCTCGCGCAGCAGATCGCCGGGCTCGGCCTGCCGACCCTGGTCGTGATGGAAGGCGGTTATGCGGTCCCCGCACTCGGCGCTAACGTCGCGAGCTTTCTCTCCGGGATTCAATGAAGCGGAAGCTACCAGCCGAGTTCGGAGTGGGAGCCAAGCCGGACCAATTGCAACGTTTTCTCGTCTGGCTTGCGATAGATGAGCACGAGGTCGGGCCTCACATGGCAGTCCCGATGGTCCTTCCACTCGCCGGCGAGCGCATGGTCGCGATGTCTTTCTTCCAGTGGCTGGTCAGTGGCCAGCGCCTGGAGGAGCGTGACGAACTCGGCCGCCAGGGTCTTCCGGTGACGGCCCTTGCTCTCCCGCTTCCAGTCACGCTTGAACTGGCCGGTTCGCTCAATCGCCCGCATCGAGATCGGCCATCAGCGCCCCGACGCTGTCGAACCGCTTGAGCTTCCCGGCGCGGGCCTCTTTCATTGCGGCCACGGTCTTCGCATTCGGCTTCAACGGGTCGAACGGAAGCGCCTTGTCATGGGCCACCCGTATCAGCATCAACCGCACGGCATCAGATAGGGTAAGACCCATGGTGGCGAGGACGGCGGCCGCCTCTTCCTTCACGGTCCCCTCGATGCGAGTTTGAACGAGTGCATTGCTAGCCATGCATGACATTGTAATGCACGTGGCCTCACCAGACCACGTATTGCGCTCAACTCCTTTTACTACTATCCAGTAGTTATAGGAGATCGATATGCGCACCGTAGAGATCGATTTTGACGTCCATAGGATGATTGAGAATGAACGCCGCGGCTTCGACGAACCCCCGAACACAGCCTTGCGCAGATTGTTGAACCTACCCGAAGCGATCGCCGCACCCGAATTGACCGCCACGACAAACAGCCAACGCCCCTGGCGCGAGGGACTCGTGGAAATTCCTCATGGGGCGAAGGCTCGGATGAAGTACCAGCGTGGCCGACAAATCTTCGAAGGTATGTTCCTGGACGGTCACCTCGTCGTCGACGGCCGAGAATATTCGACCTTATCCTCAGCCGCGAGCGCGCTTGCGCGAACCAGGGACGGGAGCGTTCCCAGCCTAAACGGATGGCTCTATTGGGAGGCCATGCTGCCAGGCGAAAATCACTGGCGTCGCCTTCGCGATTTGCGAGATGAAGCAATGCGCCGCTCGCGGGCTTAGTTCAGTCACGCTCGAAGCCGGACGTTTCCCTACAGCTTCTCGGTCAGCTCGGGCACGATCTTGAACAGGTCGCCGACCAGGCCGACGTCGGCGACCTGGAAGATCGGCGCGTCCTCGTCCTTGTTGATCGCGACGATCGTCTTCGAATCCTTCATGCCGGCGAGGTGCTGGATCGCGCCGGAAATGCCGATCGCGATATAGACCTCTGGCGCGACGATCTTGCCGGTCTGGCCGACCTGATAGTCGTTCGGCGCATAGCCGGCGTCGACCGCGGCCCGGCTCGCGCCGACGCCCGCCTTGAGCTTGTCGGCGAGCGGATCGAGCAGGCCGTGGAATTGCTCGTTCGAGCCAAAGGCGCGGCCGCCCGAGACGATCACCTTGGCACTGGTCAGCTCCGGCCGCTCCGACTTGCTGAGCTCGGCGCCGACGAAGGACGAGATGCCCTTGTCACCCTCGCCCGAAACCGGCTCGACGGCGCCCGCGCCACCTTCCCGCGCCGCCTTCTCGAAGGCGGTGCCGCGGACGGTGAGCACCTTCTTGGCATCGGACGACTTCACGGTCGCGATCGCATTGCCGGCATAGATCGGCCGGGTGAAGGTGTCGGCGCTCTCGACCGAGAGGATGTCGCTGACCTGCATCACGTCGAGCAAGGCGGCGACGCGCGGCGCGATGTTCTTGCCGGTCGTGGTCGCCGGGGCGACGAAATAGTCGCAATGGTCGCGCATCAGCGCGGCGGCGACCGGCGCGACATTCTCGGCGAGGTTGTGGGCATAAGCCGCGTCGTCGGCGACATGGACCCTGGCGACGCCGGCGATCCTGGCGGCGGCCTCCCCGACCGCGCCGACGCCCTGGCCGACGACCAGCGCGTGGACCTCGCCCAGCTGCGCCGCGGCGGTGACGGTGGCGAGGGTGGCGTCCTTGATCTGGCCGCCCTCATGCTCGACGAGAACCAAAGCGACGCTCATGCCACCACTCCCAAAGCCTTGAGTTTGCC
>NZ_JBQTIN010000016.1:0-22643 GCF_052388015.1 Sphingosinicella sp. | reverse complement strand
GACAGCGACACCGGCGTGGGCGCGGACCCCCCGGGCCGTGGTCGGGGCGGCGGACCGCGGCCCGGCGCGACCGGCGTCACCGATCGCGACCCGACCGATCCGGTCGGGCGTGGACGCGGCGGCACTGGCGTTACCGACAGGGATGCCGGAACGAACGCCGATCCTGTGGGCCGTGGACGCGGTGGCACCGGCGTGACCGACAGCGACACCGGCGCGAACGCCGATCCTGTGGGCCGCGGCCGAGGCGCCGGGGCGCCGGGTTCGCTGACCGACGAGCAGCGCCGGCGGCGTTGCCAGGAGGAAAACGAGGCATTGGGCGAGCTCATATTGCAATCCCAGCGGCCGGAGGGCTGGTCGGATGAGAGACTGGCCGAAATGCGGTCCGCCCTTGGCGAGATCAATGCCACGATCGCGCGGCTGGAAAGCGACTATGGCACCCAGCTACAGGGCTTAGGTTGGCGCCATCCGGCCGCCGTGGCCGCGAGAAATCAGATGCGTTATCTAATTCGCGGGTCCGGCGTGTCGCGTGATGCGACGCCTCCCGAGATGAGTTTTCAGATCGCGGAGCAAATCAGGCGGGCGGAAGCGGCGTCGGCGCGGCGTGCCGAGCTCCATCGTCAAATGGCGATGCGTCGCACCAATCTGCTCACGTTCGAATGTGATCGCTACCGATGAGGCGAGCGATTCGCTGACGACCTGGCGGGGAATCGTCAGCGCATGGCGGCTTCAGGCGATCAACGTCCACTATTCACCCAAAGCGGGCCGTTCATTGACTTTTAACTCCGGCTGCCCCACATGCTGCACCGCAGCGAGGCGTCATGCAGCGTGAATGGGCTCCGGCCCGGCTCCGCCTCGTTCTTTGAAAGAGCTTCCCTTTTCACGCGGGTCGTTCAGAACCCGCCGCGTTTGCGCGCGCCATTTGGGGGCAATCCATCTTCTTCCGTCATGCCAGCGAAGGCTGGCATCCATGCTGACTCCGTATGGACCCCAGCCTTCGCTGGGGTGACGATTGGAAAGGAGAGGATCGACTCTATCTGGCCGCGCTCGCGCCGCATAATGCGAGTTTAATATTCCAATGTCATTCCAAACCCTCGGGCTGTCGCAGCCCGTCCTCCAGGCGCTTGCGTTCAAGGGCTATAATGAGGCCACGCCGATCCAGACGCAGGCGATCCCGACGGTCCTCAAGGGCCGCGACCTGCTCGGCATCGCCCAGACCGGCACCGGCAAGACGGCGGCCTTCATGCTGCCGTCGATCGACCGCTTGGCGGCGGGCAACCGCCGCGCCTCGCAGCGCGCCTGCCGGATGCTCGTCCTCGCGCCGACCCGCGAGCTCGCCGGCCAGATCGCCGATTCGGCCCGCGCCTATGGCCAGTTCGCCGGCATGCGTGTCGCCACCGTCTTCGGCGGCACCTCGCTCGGCAAGAACCGCGCCGACGTGGCGCGCGGCGTCGACGTCCTCGTCGCCACGCCCGGCCGCCTGATCGACCTGGTCGAGCAAGGCGCGCTGACGCTCCGCGAGGTCGAGATCCTCGTCCTCGACGAGGCCGACCAGATGCTCGATTTGGGCTTCATCCATGCGCTGAAGCAGATCGTCCGGATGCTGCCGGCGAAGCGCCAGACCCTGTTCTTCTCGGCCACCATGCCCAAGGCGATCAAGGAGCTGGCCGACAAGTTCCTGACCGATCCGGCCCAGGTCTCGGTCGCCCCTTCCGCCACCACGGCGGAGCGGGTCGATCAATATGTCACCTTCTGCCAGTCGGCGGAGAAGCAAGCCCTGCTCACCATGATGCTGCGCCACGGCTTTTCCGAGCGCGGCAACATGGACCGCGTCCTCATCTTCACCCGCACCAAGCATGGCGCCGACCGGGTGGTGAAGCTGCTCGCCGGCAACGGCATCGTCTCGAACGCGATCCACGGCAACAAGAGCCAGCCGCAGCGCGAGCGCGCGCTGGCCGAGTTCAAGCATGGCCGGGCGAAGATCCTGGTCGCGACCGACATCGCGGCGCGCGGCATCGACGTTTCGGGCGTTTCGCACGTGATCAATTTCGAGCTGCCCAATGTGGCCGAGCAATATGTCCACCGCATCGGACGCACCGCGCGCGCGGGTGCGGCGGGCGTCGCCATCGCCTTCTGCGCCGATGACGAGAAGGCCTATCTGCGCGACATCGAGAAGCTGACCCGCCAGCGGATTACGCAAGAGCCGCTGCCGGCCAATTTCATGGCCGAGGCCCAGCGGATCAAGACGAGCCGCACCGCGCCGCCGCCGCCGACCCGCGAGGAGCGGCGCGAGGAGGAGCAGGGCCGCCGTCGTTTCGCGCCGCAGCGCGCCCATCGCGGCCAGGGCCGCTACGCCTCCCGGGTCAAGCCGATGGGCGACAGCCGCCGCCGGGCGTCGGGGCGGTAGCCTTCTCCCCTCCCTGCAAGGGAGGGGCCGGGGGTGGGTGCGCGAAGCGCGCTAAATCCCAAGAGCTGGAGCCGGGCATCGAGCCCGGCTCCAGCTGACCCAGCCCTAACCCCTCCCTGAGAGGGAGGGGAGATTTGGGAGAGGTGGTTGTCTTTCGAGGCGCGCGCTGCTAGGGGCGCGCGCTGACGCCGCAGGGGTGCCCCTCGCGGCGAATCTCATTTTGATGGCTTAGATGAACAGGAAGAGTGGCGAGCATTTATGCAAATCATGGTTCGCGATAACAATGTCGACCAGGCGCTGCGCGCGCTCAAGAAGAAGCTGCAGCGCGAGGGCGTCTATCGCGAGATGAAGCTGCGCCGCCATTACGAGAAGCCGAGCGAGAAGCGCGCCCGCGAGCGCGCCGCCGCGATCCGCCGCGCCCGCAAGCTGGAGCGCAAGCGGGCCGAGCGCGACGGCGTCCGGTAAGACTGGACGACAAGAGTTGGCATCCGAACCGGGCGGCGATAAATAATCAGATACAGGCTCCCCCGGAGCCTGTAGTTGCATCTGGGGGATGCAACGATCTGATTATTCGCCGCCCGTTTCGTATGAAGGATCGCTGATGTCCGTCACCGCCGTGCCGATCCGTCCCCTCGCCCGCGGCAGCGTGCTCAAGCTCTGGCTGGCGCTGATCGTTTTGTGCGTCGCCGGCGCGGCGCTCGCCTGGATCGGCACCGCGCCGCTGCAGATCGTCACCACCGCGACCGGCGTCCGCATCCAGACGCTGCGCGCCGGCACCGGCGCGACGATCACCCCCGCCGATCTGGTTGCGATGCGCTACCGGCTGACCAAGCTGGACGGGACGCAGATCGAGAATAGCGACGATATGGGCCAGCCCTTCGTCGCCAGCAGCGACCGGGTCTTCCCCGGCTTCGGCGAGGCGATGGCGATGATGCAGCAGGGCGGGCGCTACCGCATCTGGCTGCCGCCGGGCCAGCATGCGCCAGACCCGATCCCGCCCGGAACGCCTTTCGGCCGCGAGGACACGCTCGTCTTCGACGTGACCGTGCTCCAGGTCGCCGAGGGCATGGCGGCTATGCAGCGGATGATGGGGCCGCAGGGTGGCCAACCCGGCGCCGCGCCGCCGGGAGGCCTGCCCCCCGGCGCCGAGGGCGGGGGCTTGCCGCCGGGCGCGCTGCCGCCGGGGGCTGGGCCGCATGGCGAAGGCCTGCCGCCGGGCCTGGAAGGTGGGCCGCCCGCGCCAGAGCCTTCCGGCCGCCGCCGGCCGGGCGGCAACAGCCAGTAACGCTCAGGCGGGCGCCGGGCGTGGCGGCGGCGTTTCCGCTTCCGCCGCCGCTTCGTCGTCCACCGATTTCTGGTCGAGCGCCGCCTTGATCATCGCGACCAAGGGGTCGGCGAGCGCGAGGCCGATGATCCCGAACAAGGCGCCGAAGATGACCTGCGCGCCGAGGACCAGCGCCGGCGCGAGGTCGACCGTCTTCTTCGCCACATAGGGCACGATCAGATAGCCGTCGACGATCTGGACGATGACATAGACGGCGATCGCCCAGAGGCCGGTCTCGAAATTCACCGAGAAGCCGATCAGGATGATCAGCAGGCCGGAGACGATCGCGCCGATATTGGGGAGGAAGGCGAGGATGCCGGTGAGCAGGCCGAGCAAAGCCGCCATCGGCACGCCGCCCATGAGCAGCAGCAGCCAGGTGCCGACGCCCTCCACCGCCATGCCGAGCAGCCGGCCGGCCATCAGGTGCCTGAGCGTCTTCCCGACCCGGTCCGAGGTCCGGAAATAGCGGCCGCGGATGTCGCTCGGCAGCATCCAGGCGATGCCGCGCTCGTAGATCCGGGGCTCGACCGCGATGAACAGGCCGATGACGACGATCATGACGAGATTGGTGAGGCCGCCGAGCACGGAGGAGACGGCCGAGGTCAGCCGGCCCAGCGAGCTCATCGCCTGCTCGAACAATTGCTGCGGCTGGACGGTTTCGACGCCGAGGCCGTAGGTCGCGCCGAGCGCGAGCAGCCGGTTGATCTGGAGCGTGACGATGTCGCGCAGGCGGGCGAACTCGGCGGTCAGCTGGAAGCCGGCGAACCAGATCGTGCCGGCGATGAACGCCAGCGCCACGAGGCTGACGATCAGCAGCCGCCAGCCGCGGCCGATCGGCAGCACCCGGCCCAGGAGGCGCGTGCCGCCGTCGAGGATCGCGGCGAAGACGACGCCGCCGAAGATCAGCAGCAAAGGCTCGGCGAGGATGACCAGGGCCGCGACGCCGACCGCCATGCCGATCCAGACCGCCGCTTTCTTCATTTCGCGGCGGACGAAGGGGTCATTGAGTTCCGCGGGCCCGCGCTGGTCGAGCTGCTCCAGCTCGTCGGCGTCCAGGGCGTGTTCATCGCTCATCCGGCGTCGCTCACCGGCTGTTCCCGGGCGCTTGCGGCGGCGGACCTTCGTCCGGCCTGAGCGACGAGCCCGAGCGGCCGCCGCGCAGGGCGGTGAACCAGCTGATCGGGTTCCAGTAGGAGGAGGAGCCGTCGAGGCTGAAGGTGATGAATTCGGCCCGGCCGCCGATATTCTCCCACGGCACCGGCCCGCCCAGCCCGCGCTCGGGGAAGCCGGCGCGGAAGCGGCTGTCGGAGCTGTGGTCGCGATTGTCGCCCATCAGGAAGACATGCCCCTCCGGCACCGTCACGCGGGCGAAATCGTCGCCCTGCGAATGGCCGACGTCGATCGTGTCGTAGGACCGGCCGTTGGGCAAGGTCTCGCGGAAGACCGGCAGGCGGCAATACATCCGCCCGTCCTCGCCGCGCACGCGATAGTCGCCGAAGCTGTCCGGCTCGCACGGCGTGTTGGCGTCGATCGGGATCATCGTGCGCGGCCGCTCCTCGCGGCGCACCGCCTGCCCGTTCAGGTAGACATTGCCGTCGATCACCTCGATCGTGTCGCCCGGCAGGCCGATGACCCGCTTGATATAGTCGCTATTCTCGCCCGGCGGCGTGACGATGACGATATCGCCGCGCTCCGGCATCGCGCCCCACAGCCGGCCGCCCCAACGCGGCAGGATGTGGAAGCTTGGGGACACCCAGGACCAGCCATAGGGATATTTGGAGACGACCAGCCGGTCGCCGACGAGCAGCCCCGGCATCATCGATTCGGACGGGATGTAGAAAGGCTTGGCGATGAAGGAGTGAAAGCCGAGCACGGCGAGGATCAGCCAGAAGATCGCCTTGATCTCCCCCCACCAGTCGGTGCCCTCTTTCGTCGGCGCGGTCCCGGCGGACGCCGGGGCGCCGGCGGCCGGCTCCGCCGAGGCGGGCGCGGCCTCGCCGCTCATTTCGGCCGCGTTGGCGCGGTCGGGATCGGTCAACTCATTCACTCCCGGGCAAGGCCTCGATGATCACGACCGCCATGGCGAAGGGATGGTCGTCGGTCATCGTCAGATGGATGTGGGCGCGGTGGCCCGGCGGGACAAGCGCGTCAAGCCTCTCACGCGCGCCTCCGGTCAGCGCCAGCGTCGGTGCGCCGGAGGGCAGGTTCACGACGCCGATGTCCTTCATGAAGACGCCGCGCTTGAAGCCGGTGCCGACCGCCTTGGAAAAGGCCTCCTTGGCGGCGAAGCGCTTGGCGTAGGTGCCGGCCCGGGTGAAGGGGCGGCGCTGCGCCTTGGCCCGCTCGGTCTCGGTGAACACGCGCCTCTCGAACCGCTCGCCGAACCGGTCGAGCGAATTGGCGATCCGCTCGATGTTGCAGAGGTCGGAGCCGAGGCCGATGATCAAGGGAAGACCCTCACCCTACCCTCTCCCGCTTGCGGAAGAGGGTTAGAGCCGCGCCCGTTGCGAGCGCCGGCGCGCTCCTTCTCCCGCTTGCGGGAGAAGGTCGGGATGAGGGTCTTCTTCATCCCCGCGCCTCGTCCATGAGCGCCCGCATGCGGCGGACGCTGGCGTCGAGGCCGGTGAAGATCGCCTCGCCGACCAGGAAATGGCCGATATTGAGCTCGGCAATCTGCGGGATGGCGGCGATCGGCTGGACATTGTCGTAGGTGAGGCCGTGGCCGGCATGGGGCTCGATGCCGTTCTTTGTCGCCAGCGCGGCGGCGTCGGCGATACGCTGGAGCTCGGCCGTCTGCGCCTCGCCCTCGGCATGGGCGTAGCGGCCGGTGTGGAACTCGACGACCGGAGCGCCGAGCAGCAGCGCCGCTTCGATCTGGCGCGGATCGGGCTCGATGAAGAGCGAGACGCGAATGCCGGCGTCGGCGAGGCGCGAGATCAAAGGCTGCAGGTGATTGTGCTGGCCGAAGGCGTCGAGCCCGCCCTCGGTGGTGACCTCCTCGCGCCGCTCGGGGACGATGCAGGCGGCGTGCGGGCGGTGCCTGAGCGCGATCGCCAGCATCTCCTCGGTCGCCGCCATCTCCATGTTGAGCGGCAGCGCGATCGCGCCGATCAGATGGGCGATGTCCTCGTCGATGATGTGGCGCCGGTCCTCGCGCAGATGCGCGGTGATGCCGTCCGCGCCCGCTTCCTGGGCGATCATGGCGGCGCGGATCGGGTCCGGATAGGCGCCGCCGCGCGCGTTCCGGATCGTCGCGACATGGTCGATATTGACGCCGAGGCGGAGGTGCCCGGTCAAGCGCCGAGGCCCCGGCTGCCGGGCTTGACCGGCGGCAGCGCCGCGAGCTCGGGGGGCAGCTGATCGGCGGGATAGGCCGGCACGTCCAGCCGCGCGAGCGCGACCAGCGGCACGCCGATATCGGCCTGGCCGTTGGAGCGATCGACGAGGCAGGCCGCGCCGAGCAGCGTGCCGGGATGCCGGCGGATCGCCGCGATGCATTCGCGCGAGGAAAGGCCGGTCGTGACCATGTCCTCGACCATCACGATGCGTTCGTCCTGTCTGATCTCGAAATTGCGGCGCAGGCGGAACTCGCCCTCCTCCCGTTCGACGAAAATCGCCCGGCAGCCCAGCGCCCGCGCCGTCTCATAGCCGGGGATCACGCCGCCCATCGCCGGCGAGACGATCACGTCCACGTCGCCGAACCGTTCGCGGATCGTCTCGGCCAGCGCGCGGCACAGCCGTTCGGTCCGCACAGGGTCCTGGAACACGAGCATTTTCTGCAGAAACAGCGGCGAGCGCAGGCCGGAGGAAAGGATGAAATGCCCCTCCAGCAACGCCCCCGCGGCGCGGAACTCGCCCAGCACTTCCTCTTCGTTCATCGCCCTCGTCCCGCCGCCTCGCGCGTGTCGGCAAATAGGCGCGGGGGCAAAGCCCGGCAAGCGGCCACCAGCGGGGTTGAGGGACGCGTGCGGCCTGCCTATAAGCCGCGCCGACGCGTCTTTTCAGGGCGCGATTCAAGCCATTTGACGCGATGGCGACAGGGGTTTCGATGAAGATTTTTCTGAAGGCTTTCGCCATCGCCGCCGCCTTTGGTCTGGCGCCGGGCGCGGCGCTGGCGCAGGGCGCGGCGCCAGCCAACACGACGGCCGCCGCGCCGGCCGCCGCCGCGAACAGCGTTGCGCCCGCGGCCAATGCCGCGATGCCGGCCGCACCGCCGCAGGCCGCGCCGGCGCCGGGCATCGGCCAGCCCGACGGCCGCATGGGATTGCCCGACCAAGTGTCGCCGATCGGCGTGGAGGCCGCCCGGTTCAACGACCTCATCCTGACTCCCGTGATCGTGGCGATCTCGATCTTCGTCATGATCCTGCTTGCCTGGGTGATGTTCCGCTATCGCCGCGGCGCCAATCCGACGCCGTCGCGCAACAGCCACAATACGACGCTCGAGGTCGTCTGGACGCTGGTGCCGGTGGTGATCCTGGTGGTGATCGCGGTGCCCTCGATCCGGCTGCTGGCGAACCAATATTCGCCGCCCGCGGCCGATCTGACGCTCAAGGTCACCGGCAATCAGTGGAACTGGAGCTACGAATATCCCGACCATGGCGTCGAGTTCACCGCCAACATGCTGCCCGACGATCAGGCGCGGGCGCGGGGCGAGCCGAGGCAGCTCGCCACCGACAATCGCGTCGTCGTGCCCGTCGGCGCGGTGGTGAAGGTGCTGGTCACCTCCTCCGACGTCATCCACGCCTGGGGCGTCCCGGCCTTCTGGGTGAAGATGGACGCGGTGCCGGGGCGGATCAACGAGACCTGGTTCCGGGCGGATCGCGAGGGCGTCTATTATGGCGTCTGCTACGAGCTGTGCGGCGCACGGCACGGCTATATGCCGATCACCGTCGAGGTGGTGAGCCGCGAGCGCTTTGCCCAGTGGGTCGCCTCGCGCGGCGGGCACATGCCCGGCACGGCCGCCGCTGCCGCTCCCCAGCCGGCGGTGAGTGCGAACGAGGCGACGGCGGCGACCCCCGCGCCCTCCAATGTCGTGAATGCCGCGCAGCCTGCGGCCACCACCAATCAAGCTGCCACCCAGAATTAGGACGGCGACCCGATGACCGATACCACCGCAGACGCCGTCCATTTCGAAGGCGAGCATGCGCATGACGCGCATCATGACGCCGATCACAAGCCGGGCTTCTTCGCCCGCTGGTTCATGTCGACGAACCACAAGGATATCGGCACCCTCTATCTGATCTTCGCGGTCGTCGCCGGCATCATCGGCGGCGGCATTTCCGGGCTGATGCGCTGGGAGCTGGCCGAGCCGGGCATCCAGCATCTCGAGGCCTGGGCGGGGATGATGGCCGGCGGGCCGGTCGACGAGAACACCGCGCTCCACATGTGGAACGTGCTGATCAGCGCGCACGGCCTGATCATGGTGTTCTTCATGGTCATGCCGGCGATGATCGGCGGTTTCGGCAACTGGTTCGTGCCGCTGATGATCGGCGCGCCGGACATGGCCTTCCCGCGGATGAACAATATCAGCTTCTGGCTGCTGCCGCCGGCCTTCATCCTGCTGCTGGGCAGCTCGTTCGTGTCAGGCGGCTCGGGGCTGGGCGCCGGCGTCGGCTGGACGGTCTATGCGCCGCTGTCGACGATCGGCTCGCCGGGGCCGTCGGTGGACATGGCGATCTTCGCGCTCCACCTCGCCGGCGCCAGCTCGATCCTCGGCGCGATCAACTTCATCACCACGATCTTCAACATGCGCGCGCCGGGCATGACGCTGCACAAGATGCCGCTGTTCGTCTGGTCGATCCTGGTGACCGTGTTCCTGCTGCTGCTCGCGCTGCCGGTGCTCGCCGGCGCGATCACGATGCTGCTCACCGACCGTAACTTCAACACCCATTTCTTCGACGCGGCCGGCGGCGGCGATCCCGTGCTCTATCAGCATCTGTTCTGGTTCTTCGGCCACCCGGAGGTCTACATCATGATCGTGCCGGGCTTCGGCATGATCAGCCAGGTGATCGCGACCTTCAGCCGCAAGCCGGTCTTCGGCTATCTCGGCATGGCCTATGCGATGGTCGCGATCGGCGTGATCGGCTTCATCGTCTGGGCGCACCACATGTTCACCGTCGGAATGGACGTGAACACGAAGATGTACTTCACCGCCGCGACGATGGTGATCGCCGTGCCGACGGGCGTGAAGATCTTCTCCTGGATCGCGACCATGTGGGGCGGCTCCTTGAGCTTCGAAACGCCGATGATGTGGGCGCTGGGCTTCATCTTCATGTTCACGGTCGGCGGCGTCACCGGCGTCGTGCTGGCGAACGCGGGCGTCGATACGATCATGCACGACACCTATTATGTCGTCGCGCACTTCCACTATGTGCTGAGCCTCGGCGCGGTCTTCTCGCTGTTCGCCGGCTGGTATTACTGGTTCGGGAAGATGTGGGGCCGGCAGTATAACGAGGTGCTCGGCCAGCTCCACTTCTGGACCTTCTTCATCGGCGTCAACGTGCTGTTCTTCCCGATGCATTTCCTCGGGCTGGACGGGATGCAGCGCCGGGTGCCGGACTATACCGACCAGCTCGGCTATTATAACCAGATGGCCGGCTACGGTTATCTGATCATGCTGGCCGGCATGGGCTTTTTCTTCATCAACCTCTTCTGGTCGCTGTTCGCCGGCAAGAAGGCGCCGGACAATCAGTGGGGCGAGGGCGCGACGACGCTGGAATGGACCCTCAGCAGCCCGCCGCCCTTCCACCAGTTCGAGACGCTGCCGGTCATCGACGACACAAGGCATTGAGGCCACCGCGCCGGCGCGGGTGAGTTATGACGACCGAGACCATCGCCTATCGCCTGCCCGCCGACTGGCGGGACCTGCTGGCGCTGACCAAGCCCCGGGTGATGACGCTCGTCGTCTTCACAGGGCTGTGTGGCCTCGCGGTCGCCCCGGTGGCGATCCACCCTGTGCTCGCCTTCACCGCCGTGCTCTGCATCGCATCGGGTGCGGGCGCGGCGGCGGCGCTCAACCAATATTATGAGGCGGACATCGACGCGCTGATGAAGCGCACCGCCTCGCGGCCTCTGCCGGCGGGGCGGATGGAGCGCGAATCGGCGCTGCATTTCGGCGTCGGCCTCGCCTTCTTCTCCGTCCTGCTGATGGGGTTCGCGACCAACTGGCTGGCGGCGGCGATCCTCGCGGTCTCGATCCTGTTCTACGTCTTCGTCTACACGATCTGGCTGAAGCGGCGCACGCCGCAGAACATCGTCATCGGCGGCGCCGCCGGCGCCTTCCCGCCTTTGATCGGCTGGGCGGCGGCGACCGGCGACGTCGCGACCTTGCCCGTCCTGCTCTTCCTCCTCATCTTCCTGTGGACGCCGCCGCATTTCTGGGCGCTGGCACTGTTCGTGCGCACCGATTACGCCGCCGCCGGCGTGCCGATGCTGCCGGTGGTCGCCGGCCTCAGGGCGACGCGGCGGCAGATCGCGCTCTACACCTTGCCGATGATGGCGACGGCGATCGCGCCCTGGCCGCTGGGCCTCGCCGGCGCGCTCTACGGCGTCGCGGCGAGCCTGCTCAGCCTGGCCTTCATGGGTCTGGCGCTGCGCGTCCTTCTCAACAAGGCGACCGAGCCGGCGAGGATGAAGCCGGAGAAGAGCCTGTTCGCCTTTTCGATCCTCTATTTGTTCGCGATCTTCGGCGCGCTGGTGATCGACGTCTGGATGGCGGCATGAGCGATCCGCTGACCGAGGAGGTGCGCCGCCGCCAGCGGAGCCGCGCGATCCTGATGGCGATCGGCCTCTTCGGCTTCGTTATCCTGATCTATTTCATCACCATCGTCAGGATGGCGGGCCGGTGACGACGCTCGCCCGCCGCAACGGCCGCACCGCGGCGCTCGCGGCCATGCTCGTCGCGGCGATGGTCGGCCTGGCCTTCGCCAGCGTGCCGCTCTACCGGCTGTTCTGCCAGGTGACCGGCTTTGGCGGCACGACGCGGATGGCGGTCGGCGCGGAAGCGCCGGGCGCGGTCGGGCGGCTGGTTTCGGTCCGCTTCGACGGCAATGTCTCGCCGGCCCTGGGCTGGGAGTTCCGCCCCGTCGACACCACCCGCCGGGTCGCGATCGGGGCGCGCAACATCGCCCTTTTCCGCGCCCGCAACACCGGCCCGACCGCGATCACCGGCACCGCGACCTTCAATGTCTCGCCGAGCCAAGCCGGGCAATATTTCGTCAAGGTCCAGTGCTTCTGCTTCACCGAGCAGACGCTGCAGCCCGGGCAGGAGGTGAGCATGCCAGTGATCTTCTATGTCGACCCGGCGATCCTCAACGACCCGGACGCCCGCGACATCACCGAGATCACGCTCTCCTACACCTTTTACCCGGTTGAGCGGCCGGGACAGGGCAGTTAGAGCGACACGAGCTTAGACGGGGAACGCCACATGGCCGGAGCGAAGAACCACCAATATCATATCCTGCCGCCGGACATCTGGCCGCTCGTCGGCGCCATCTCGGCGCTGGCGCTGACCGGCGGCGCGGTGATGTGGTTCCACGGCCAGCCCGCGGGGCCTTATGTGATTCTTGCCGGCGCGCTCGGCGTGGCGCTGACCATGGCGAGCTGGTGGGCCAACGTCATCAAGGAGGCGCACCAGGGCGATCACACGCCGATCGTCCAGCTCCACCTGCGCTACGGCATGATCCTGTTCATCGCCTCGGAGGTGATGTTCTTCGTCGCCTGGTTCTGGGCCTGGTTCAATGCCTCGCTCTTCCCCGCGACGGTGGAGAGCGTCGGCGGCGTCTGGCCGCCCGAGGGCATGCACGTCATGGACCCGTTCGGCTGGCCGCTGCTGAACACCCTGATCCTGCTCTGCTCGGGCACCACCGTCACCTGGGCGCACCACGCGCTGATCCACGGCGACCGCAGGGGGCTGATCCAGGGGCTGTGGGCGACGATCATCCTCGGCCTGATCTTCACCAGCGTCCAGGGCTATGAATATTACCACGCGCCGTTCAGCTTCGGCGACAATATCTACACCTCGGCCTTCTTCATGGCGACCGGCTTCCACGGCTTCCACGTCATCGTCGGCACGATCTTCCTGATCGTCTGCCTGGCGCGTTCCTATGCGGGCCATTTCAAGCCGCAGCAGCATTTCGGCTTCGAGGCGGCGGCCTGGTACTGGCACTTCGTCGACGTCGTGTGGCTGTTCCTGTTCCTGTGCGTCTATGTCTGGGGCGGCTGGGGCGCGGAATATCACTGATCCTTCCCCTCCCGCGAGTGGGAGGGGAGAAGGGCCGCCTCCCGCCGCCGTCGCCCTTCGGGGCCTCTGTCCCCGCTGCGGCAGCCCGACTTTGTTCGACGGCATCGTCCGCTTCGCGCCGAAATGCCGTGCCTGCGGGCTCGACTTTTCGAGCTTCAACGTCGGCGACGGGCCGGCGGCGTTCCTGATCTTCATCGTCGGCGGCATCGTCACCGCGCTGGCGATCGCGGTCGAGCTGAGCCTCTCGCCGCCCTGGTGGCTGCATGTCCTGCTCTGGCTGCCGCTGACCGCGGCGTTGACGCTCGGCCTGCTTCGGATCGGCAAGGGCCTGCTGCTCGCGCTCGAATTCAGGCACCGTGCCCGCGAAGGCCGGCCGCGCGAGGACCGATGAGACGCCCGCCGCTCATCCCGACGCTCGTCGTCGCCGGTGCCGTCGCGGTGATGATCGGCCTCGGAATCTGGCAGCTCGAACGCGCGGCGTGGAAGGAACGGCTGCTGGCCGACTATGCCGCCGCCGCGGCGCTGCCGGCGCTCGATCTCGATCCGCTGCTGACCCGCGACGCGCCGGTGCCGCCGCTCGCCTTCCGCCGGGCGCTGGTCAGCTGCCGGAGCGAGGCGCTTGCGCCGGTCCTGCGCGGCGGGCGGAGCCGGGCGGGACAAAGCGGCTATGTCTCTCTCGTCCCCTGTCGGCCGGGCGCGAGCGGCCTGGCCGGACGCTTGCTGGTCAATGCCGGCTGGAGCGCGCTGCCGGATCAGGATCGCCGCCTGTCGCTGGGCGGGATCGTCGCCGGGACGTTGGGCGCGGACCTGCCCGGCGAGCCGCTGATCCTCACCGCCGCGACACCCGCGCCGCCGCTGGCCGCGAGCGCCCCGGCGAGCATCGAGGACGTGCCCAACAACCACCGCCTCTATGCCGCGCAATGGTTCTTCTTCGCCGGCCTCGCGGTTTTGATCTACGTCCTCGCGCTGCGCCGCCGCCGGGCGCCGTCCTTGCCGCCCGAGCCCTGAGCGCTTAAACGCCCGCCTCCCATGATGCGCCTCACCATCCTCGACAACGGCCTCAAGGTCGCCAGCCGCTCGATGCCCGGCTTCGAGACGGTCGCGGTCGGCCTCTATGCCGATGTCGGCTCGCGGCACGAGCCGGCGCATCTCAACGGCATCGCGCACCTTTACGAGCATATGGTGTTCAAGGGCGCGGGCTCGCGCACCGCGCGCGAGCTCAACGAGGCGGTCGAGGATGTCGGCGGCGACCTCAACGCGTCGACCGACCGCGAGGGGACGAACTTCACCGCCTCCCTGCTCGCCGAGCATCTGCCGCTCGGCATCGAGCTCATTTCCGACATGATCCTGCGGCCGCATTTCCGGGCCGAGGATCTGGCCCGCGAGAAGGAGGTCGTGCTGCAGGAGCTGGGCGAGGCCCGAGACACCCCCTCCGACATCATCTTCGACGATCTCTGGGCAACCTGCTGGCCGGACCAGCCGCTCGGCCGCTCGGTGCTCGGCGGCGAGGCCAGCATCGCGGCGATCGTCACTGACGATCTGCATGGCTGGCGGAAGGAGCGCTACCGCGCCGGCAGCCTCTGCCTGGTCGCCGCCGGCAAGGTCGATCACGACGAACTGGTGCGGCTGGCCGAGGCGCGATTCGGGGAGCTGCCCGCAGGGACGCTGGCACCGGCCGAACCCGCCCGCTTCGTCGGCGGCCGTCGGGTCAGCCGGCCGCGCGCCGATCAGGCCCATCTCGCCGCCGCCTATCGCGCGCCCGGCGTCCACGATCCCGATTTCTACGCCGCGCGGCTGTTCAGCGACATCACCGGCGCGGGCGCGTCGTCGCGGCTGTTCCACGCGGTGCGCGAGGAGCGCGGCCTCGCTTATTCGGTCTGGGCGGCGCTCCAGCCCTATCGCGAGGACGGGCTGTTCTATTTCTACGCAGCGACCGCGCGGCGCGAGGCCGCCGCCGCGGCGGCCCTGATCGCCGAGACCGTGGCCGAGACCGCCGAGACCGCGACCCAGCGCGAGCTCGATCGGGCCAAGGCGCAGATGAAGGCCGGCATGCTGATGGCGCTGGAAAGCGCCTGGGGCCAGGCGAGCTATGTCGCCCGCCAGCTGGCCCTGTTCGGCGAGCTTGCCGAGCCGGCCGCGATGGTCGCGCGGATCGAGGCGGTGACGCTGGACGAGGTCCGCGCCGCCGGAGCGAAGATTCTCGCCGGGCCGCGCGCCAGCGCGACGATCGGCATTTCCGCCGTGAAGGCCGCGTGAATCTCGACACTTTGATCGCCGAGCCCTGGGCCGATTACGGCCTCGTCGATTCCGGCCATGGCCGCAAGCTCGAACGCTACGGCCTTTACCGGTTCATCCGCCCCGAGCCGCAGGCGATGTGGGCGCCGGCCTCGGCCGACTGGGACGCGCACGGCGAGTTCGTGCCCGGCTCCGATGAAGAGGGCGGCGGCAGATGGCGCTTCGACAAGCCGGTGCCGCGCGAAGGATGGGAGCTGGGCTGGGAGGAGGTTCGCTTCCGCGCCCAATGCACGCCGTTCCGCCACCTTGCTTTCTTCCCGGACATGGCGCCGCAATGGGCCTGGATGCGGGAGCGGCTGGGCGAGGGCAGCGAGGCGCTGAACCTGTTCGGCTATACCGGCGTCGGCACGCTGGCGATGGCGGCCAAGGGCGCGAAGCTCACCCATGTCGATGCGTCGAAGAAGTCTGTCGAGCAGGGCAAGGCCAATGCCGCGCTCTCCGGCATGACGGAGCGGCCGATCCGCTGGTTGGTCGATGATGCGGCGAAGTTCACCGCGCGCGAGGTGCGGCGCGGGCGGCGCTATGACGGCATCATCCTCGATCCGCCCAAGTTCGGCCGTGGGCCCGAAGGCGAGGTCTGGCGACTGGAGGAGGGACTGCCCGGTCTGATCGCCGATTGCCGCAAGCTGCTCGACGCCGACAGCCATTTCCTCGTGCTGACCGTCTACGCGGTGCGGATGACGGCGCTGGCGATCGGCGAATTGCTGAAGCAGGCGCTCGGCGATCTCGGCGGTAAGATCGAATGCGGCGACATGGCGGTGCGCGAGGAAGCGCGCGGGCTGCTGCTGCCGACTGCGATCTTCGCGAGGTGGAGCCGATAGCGGCAGGTTGCGCGCGCCGGAGCCGTGTCGGATAAGTAGGCTCGGCCGTTCGGAGGACGCGCAAGGATGTGGTGGAAGCTGAGCGCTCTCGCGGCGGCCACGATCGTCGCAATCACCTTGATCATTCCGATCAGAAGCCGCGCCGTGAAATATGACATCGTGCCGGGCGAAGGGTCGCCACCGCCGTCGGGATTTTCGCTGCGGCAGATGGTCGAGAACATGTATTTGACACCGGGCACGGTCATTCTGATCGCGATCGTTCTGTCCGTCGCGGGCGCCATCGCATTCAGGATCATCCGCGCCGCCTAGCGGAATGCATCAGTCGCGTCCCGCCCTGATCGCGGCGCCGGCCGCGAAAGGAGCGCCGGCGACGAGGAGTAGCGATACGGCGCCCAGCCAGTAGAGTGCGCCACTATCGCCGCCCCGCTCGACATAGCCCGCGCCGAAGATCAACAGCGGCACGGCGAGCGGCAGCATCAGCAGGCCGGCGAGCGCGCCCGAGCGGCGCAGGCTGGCGGTCAACGCGGCGACGCCGAGGGTGAGCGCGGCGAGGCCCGGAGTTCCGATGGCGAGGCCGATCTCCAACCGAAACAGCACGTCCGCGGGCAGCTTCAGCAAAGCGCTCGCCGGCAGCGCGGCGAGCATCAGCGGCGGTCCGAAGCTCAGCCAGTGGCCGGCAAGCTTGGCGAGCGCGACCGCCTCCTCACTAATCCCGCGCAGGGCCAGCTGGTCGAGCACGCCCGAAGACTGATCCGGCGCGACCAGCCGGTCGATCGGCAGTAGGGCCGCAAGCAGAGCCGCCATCCACAGCGCCCCTCCGCCCGTCCGCGCCAGCAGCGGCCCGTCCGGCCCGACCGCGAACGGGAAGAGCGTTGCCACGAGCAGGAAGAAGACGAGCGGCAATGCCGCCGCGCCGCTGGTCGCGGCAAGCCTCAGCTCGCGGGCGATCAGCGCGCTCATCCGAGCGCCACCGTCTTTGCGTCGGCAAGGTCGAGCGGCTGGTGGGTCGCGGCGAGGATCGCGCCGCCCGCCGCCCGATGTTCCGCCATCGCCGCGGCCAGCCGCTCCTGCCCATCCGCGTCGAGGCCATTGGCGGGCTCGTCGAGCAGCCAGAGCGGAGCGCCGCTGGCGATCACCCGCGCCAGCGCCGCGCGCTTCCGCTGGCCGGTGGAGAGAATTCGCACCGGCGCATCGCACAGATGGCCCAAGCCCATGGCGAGGATGGCGCTGCGCGGGCCGCGACCCTCGAGCCGCGCCCAGAATTCGAGCGCTGTCTTGAGGGTGCGACGCTCATCGAGCGCGAGCTTGTCGTCTGCGAGCGCCGTCGGGGCACTCTCGACCGACCCCGACGCCGGCTCCAGCAGCCCCGCCACAAGCCGGAGCAGGCTGGACTTGCCGACCCCGTTGGGCCCGGTCGCAACCGCCGCCTCGCCCGGCGCGAGGCTCAGGCTCAGCCCCTCGAACAGCAGCCGCCCGCCCCGCCGGCAGGCGATCTTGTCGAGCCGGAGCAGGTTCAAGACGCCTGCTCCTCGATGGCGTGCATCTCGGCGTCGGAGAGGCCGAAATGGTGGCCGACTTCATGGACGATGACATGGGTGATCAGCGCCTCGAGGGTCACGCCGGTATCGACCCATTCGTCGAGCAGCGGCCGGCGGTAGAGATGGATCATCGGCCGCATCTCGCCCGACGCCAGGCTCGATTCCTCGCGCATCGAGCGGCCGGAATAGAGGCCGGTCAACTCGAACGGGTCCTCAATGCCCAACGCGCCGAGCGTCTCCTCGTCGGCGAAGTCCTCGATCCGGACGACGACGCCGTCGAGATGGCGGCGGAAGCGTTCGGGGAGCGCGGCGACCGCGGCGTCGGCGAGCCGCTCGATCGCCGCCGCATCGGGCGCCAGGGTTTGACCGCCGCTCATCCTCCGGCTCATAGGAAAGCGAAGGCTCGGGAGGAAGGGCGATGGCGGTGCTTACAGAAGCGGAGCGGGATGCGGCGTTGGCGGCGCTGCCCGGCTGGAGCTACGACGCGCCAAGAAACGGCATCGCCCGGTTGTTCCGCTTCGCCGATTTCAACGCGGCTTTCGGCTTCATGACCCGGGTCGCGCTGGCAGCCGAACGGGCGGACCATCATCCGGACTGGTCAAACGTCTGGAACCGCGTCGACATCCTGCTGTCGACCCACAGCGCTGGCGGCGTCACCGAAAAGGACATCGCCTTGGCCCGCGCGATCGACCGCCTCGCCGCTCCGCTTGCCGAACGGGATTCCGGCGACTAGATCGCCCTTCTTCCAGAGCATGCGGAGCGGTGGCCGAGTGGTCGAAGGCGCTCGCCTGGAAAGTGAGTATACGGCAAAACCGTATCGAGGGTTCGAATCCCTCCCGCTCCGCCAGCTAGTCTCCACTCACAGCGATTGCTCCCCGGGCTGACTCGAATTTCGCGCAGTTCTGCGCCCTTTGCATCGAGCAACGGTACCGCGGAGAGCGATGTCGAAGCGTCGAATCTTAAATTATTGCCGCTTTTCTCCGGCCGCCCACGGACAGCTCCTCCTGCCGCCCGATGCGCCATGGCTGAGCGAGTTCAAGGCAGAGGTGCTGGCGTTCCCCAATGGCCGGTTCACCGGTCAGGTCGACGCGCTCGGTCAGCTGATGATCTGGGTGCGGGCAAAGTACGCGACCCCCGCCGTCGTCAACGCGGGCCCGGAGGTGTTCTATGGCGATGGCCAAGGTGGGGTTACTGGGTGACCCCAGATGATCCGCTCCCGCCTCGTGCGTTGCGGCCGGGCCACGATCCGTGGCTCGACTACTAGCGGACATTGGCCGCCGAGCGCGGACTGTCCCGAAGATTTTCCGGGACGATGGAGTGGTGTTCTCGCTAGCCCTCGCCCTACGCTCCGCGATCGTCAGCATGGACGTCCGTTCATAGCCCAGCTCTTCGAACGCCTTCGCCGCGACTCGCACGATTTCGCGTCGCTTCGCCGCGCGGCGAAGCCCGTCGCTGGGCGAGGACAAAAAAATCGGACCTGACGGCGCAAACCTAAAGATTGTACGCGCGCTCGCCGTGATCGGTGATGTCGAGTCCTTCACGCTCGGCGTCGGGAGCGACCCTCAGGCCGATGGAATATCTGACCAGTGCCCAGACGATCGCCGACCCGACTGCCGACCAGAGGATTGCGACCGCGACCGCTTGCCCCTGGATCACGGTCTGGGACGCAATCGAATAATCCGCAGGCCGGAACCCGCCGAGGAGCGGTGAGGACGCAACCCCCGTCCCGAGCGAGCCGATGATGCCGCCGACGCCGTGGATACCGAAGACGTCGAGGCTATCGTCAAGCTTCAACTGGTGCTTGATCCGGCCGACGAACCAGTAGCAGCCCAGCGCCGCGACCGCGCCGAGGACGGCAGCCCCCAGGACACCCGACGTGCCTGCCGCGGGCGTGATGGCCACCAGCCCGGCAACCGCCCCCGACGCGCCGCCCAGCAGCGAGGCCTTGCCGGAGAAAATGCGCTCAGCTCCGAGCCAGGCGAGCATCGCCGACGCCGGCGCGACGAAGGTGTTGATCATCGCGATGGCCGCGCCGCCGGTCGCCTCCAAATTGGAGCCGGCGTTGAAGCCGAACCAGCCGACCCAGAGCAGCCCTGCGCCGATCAGGGTGAGGCTCAACGAATGGGGCGGGGTCGCCTCCTTCAGGAAGCCGATCCTCTTGCCCGCGAAGAACACGCCGACGAGGCCAGCGATGCCGGAATTGATGTGGACGACAGTGCCGCCCGCGAAATCGAGCGCGCCCCAGCCGTAGATCAGCCCGTCCGTTGCCCAGACCATATGGGCAATCGGCGCGTAGACGATGGTGAGCCAGAGCGCCGAGAATAGCAGGATGGCGCTGAACTTCACGCGTTCGGCAAGCGCGCCGATGACCAACGCGGCGGTGATCGCAGCGAAGGTCATCTGGAAGCAGACAAAAACCAGCTCTGGGATGCCGACGCCGGCGGTGAAGGTCGCGCTCGCGCTTTGGCCGGTAATGCCACTCAGGAAGGCTTTGGACATGCCGCCGGCGAAAGGGCCGCCGGCGTCGAAGGCGAGGCTGTAGCCCCATCCGACCCAGACCAGGATTGCGACGGCGGTGACACCAAGCACCTGGGTCAGGATCGAGAGAACGTTTTTCGCCCGGACGAGGCCGCCGTAGAACAGCGCCAGGCCCGGCACGATCATCAACAGAACGAGCAGGGTCGAGACCAGCATCCAGGCGGTGTCGCCCTTGTCGACGGTCAGCGCAGGTGCCGTCGCATTGGCCCAGGCGGACGACGGCGCGAACAAGGCCAGGAGAGCCAGAAAATATCGGATCACAGCGCAAGGTCTCCCGTCTCTCCGGTCCTGATCCGCATCGCCTGCTCCAGATCGAGGACGAACAGCTTCCCGTCACCGATCGAGCTGGTGCTCGCCGTCTGCTGGATGGTTTCGAGGACGGCCGGGACGAGATCGGCCGCGATCGCGATGTCGAGCCGGACCTTGGGCACGAAGGCGGTGGTATATTCGGCGCCGCGATAGATTTCGGTCTGGCCGCGCTGGCGGCCGAAGCCACGAACTTCGCAGATCGTCATGCCCTGCACGCCGATCGCGGCCAGCGCGTCGCGGACCTCCTCCAGCTTGTAGGGTTTGATGATTGCGATGATCAGCTTCATGCCACCCCGATGTCGCTGCGCGGGGCGAATGGTCGCGCGGATTGTTGCGGTGCGTCAATCGGAGCGTGAAGATTTCACGGCCCGCATTCTCTCTGACGGCGGGCTTGTGCGATTACTGCGAATCAGGCACTCTCGCTGCACCGCAACATGATGCGGGCGACGGGAGAGCGCCGTGCGGGCACCGCCGCGACAGGGTCTCTATGATCCTGCCTTCGAGCGGGATGCCTGCGGCATGGGCTTCGTCGCCCATGTGAAGGGAAAGCGCTCGAACGCGATCATCGCGCAGGGCTTGCAAATCCTCGCCAGTCTCGATCACCGCGGCGGTGTGGGGGCGGACCCGACGCTTGGCGATGGCGCTGGCTGCCTGATCCAGATGCCCGACTCATTGTTCCGCGCCTGGGCGGAGGAGGAGGGGCGCAGCCTCCCTCCTGCCGGCGACTATGCGGTCGCGATGTGCTTCCTGCCGCGCGACGAACCGAGCCGGGCGGCAGCGATCGAACGCCTCGAACGGTTCGTGCTGGTCGAGGGGCAATTGCTGGTCGGCTGGCGCGACGTGCCGGTGGATGTGTCTCAGCTCGGTGCATCGGCGCAGGCGGCGATGCCCGTAATCGCGCAGGCCGTGGTCGCACGCGGGACCGGCACCCCCGATCAGGATGCGTTCGAGCGGAAGCTCCTCGCGATCCGCAAACAGATCCTGAACCCCCTGGAAAGCGAGGGGAAGCGGCGAGGACTGGCGGGGCTCGCCGATTTCTACATCGCCTCCTTCTCCAGCAGGACTTTGGTTTACAAGGGCATGCTGCTCGCCCACCAGGTCGGCGACTTTTACCGCGACCTTGCCGATCCGCTGACGACCTCGGCCCTGGCGATGGTTCACCAGCGCTTCTCGACCAACACCTTCCCGAGCTGGCGGCTGGCGCATCCCTATCGGTTCATCGCGCACAATGGCGAGATCAACACGCTGCGCGGCAATGTGAACTGGATGAACGCGCGGCGGCGAACGCTGGAGTCGCCCTTGTTGGGCGCGAGCCTCGACAAGATGTGGCCGATCATCCCGCACGGCCAGTCGGACACCGCCTGCCTCGACAACGCGCTCGAGCTGCTGCTCGCCGGCGGCTATTCGCTGCCGCACGCGGTGATGCTGCTCATCCCCGAGGCCTGGTCCGACACGCGGATGGAGCCGAAACGGCGCGCCTTCTACGAATATCATGCCGCCTTGATGGAGCCGTGGGACGGCCCGGCGGCGATCGCCTTCACCGATGGGCGGCAGATCGGTGCGACGCTCGACCGCAACGGGCTTCGCCCCGCCCGCTTCTGCGTCACCGACGACGATCTCGTTGTCATGGCATCGGAAAGCGGCGTGCTGCCGATCCCGGATGAGAAGATCGTCCGCAAATGGCGACTTCAGCCCGGCAGGATGCTGCTCATCGATCTGGAAGAAGGCCGGATCGTCGAGGACGAAGAGATCAAGGCGCGGCTCGCCGAGGCGGAGCCCTATGCCGAATGGCTGGCGGCGACACAGTTCGACCTCAAGGACTTGCCGCCAGGCTGCAACCCGCTCCGCCGCCCGCCCGACGACGACGTCTTCCGCCGCACCCAGATCAGCTTCGGCTACACGGACGAGGATCTGAAATTCTTCCTCGGGCCGATGGCGGCTAGCGCCGACGATCCGGTCGGATCGATGGGGACGGACACGCCGCTCGCCGTGCTCTCGGACCGGCCGCGGCTGCTCTACGACTATTTCAAGCAGAACTTCGCGCAGGTCACCAATCCGCCGATCGATCCTATTCGCGAGAGCCTGGTGATGAGCCTGGTCTCGATGATCGGGCCGCGGCCCAACCTGCTGGGCCATAACGCCGGCAACCACAAAAGGCTCGAGGTCTCGCAGC
>NZ_JBQTIN010000015.1:0-6550 GCF_052388015.1 Sphingosinicella sp. | reverse complement strand
AGGGCACGGTGACGGCTGAGGTCGCCGATGCCGCGCTCAACCGGCTGGAGGTCGATACGCTCGGCCTCGACGCGATGGACCGGCGCTACCTCCACATGATCGCCGACATCTATCGCGGCGGCCCGGTCGGCGTGGAGACGCTCGCCGCCGGCCTCGCCGAGCCGCGCGACACGATCGAGGAGGTGATCGAGCCCTACATGATCCAGCTCGGCCTCGTCGCGCGCACAGCCCGCGGCCGCTGTCTCAACGGCGCCGGCTGGACGCATCTGGGCTTGCCGATGCCGAAGGGGCAGGCGACTTTGTTCGACGACACGCCAGGGGGAAAAGGATGATCCGCGCCGCATTCGCCGCCTTGCTCGCATTCGCCGCCGCGCCGCTGGCCGCGCAGACACCCGCGCCTGCTCCTGCGGCGCCGTCGCTCGCGCCCGACTACCGTCAGGATTCGGCCTGGCTCTGCCTGCCCGGCCGCGCCGATGCCTGCGGCCGGCCGCTGCCCACCGCCGATCTCGACCCGGCGGGCTATGGCCCGGCAAGCGAAAGCCGTCCGGCCGCCGATCCGCCGATCGACTGCTTCTACGTCTATCCGACCGTCTCGCGCGATCCGGGCATGAACAGCGATCTCAATCCGGGCGTGGACGAGAATGCCGCCGCCGCAGTCCAGTTCGGCCGCTTCGCCGGTATCTGCCGGCCGTTCGCGCCCGTCTACCGGCAGGGGACGATCAGCAGCATCGGAGCGTACCTCGCCGGGCAGAACGTGGAATCGGTCCTCGGCCTTGCTTATGGCGACGTGACCGCCGCCTGGCGCGACTATCTGCGGCATCGCAACAATGGCCGGCCGTTCGTGCTGATCGGCCACAGCCAGGGGACGATCCACCTGACGCAGTTGCTGGCGCGCGAGATCGAGGGGCGGCCGGAGGCAGGGCGGATGATCTCGGCGCTCTTGATCGGCTATAATGTCGAGGTGCCGCAGGGCCGCGATGTCGGCGGCAGCTTCCAGCGCACCCCCTTGTGCACCCGCGCCGGCCAGACCGGCTGCGTCGTCACCTATGTCTCCTTCCGCGCCGGCTCGCCGCCGCCCGAAGGGGCCCTGTTCGGCCGCGCCGCCGCGCCCGGCAACACCGTCGGCTGCGTCAATCCGGCCGCCCTCGCCGGCGGCGACGCGCGGCTCGACTCCTACTGGTTCGCCGGCCCCTCGGTGACTTCGACCCCGAGCGCGATCGCCTGGTCCAGCGCCGGCCCGCCGCCGGCCGCTTTCCTTCGCACGCGAGGCCTGGTTTCGGCGCGCTGCGTGAACGAGGGCGCGATCGGCTATCTGGCGGTGAGCGTGAACGCCGATCCGGCCGACGCGCGCACCGATCGCATCCCGGGCGATGTCGCCGTCGGCGGCGTTCCGCTGCCCGGCTGGGGCACCCATCTGGTCGATATGAACATCGCCCAGGGCGACCTCATCCGCCTCGTCCAGCGCCAGGCGGAAGCGTTCTGCCGGCGCGGGCGGCGTTAGTTAACGCGCTAACGGCTCGCCTCGTCGTTCGCGATTTGCCGCCCCGCCCCGCGCCTCTAGAGCCGCGCCGATGAGCGAGGCGGCGCACGATACGCCCTATGAGGGCGCGTGGGTGGACGGCGTCCACCATTTCGCGCTGCGGGTCTATTTCGAGGACACCGACACCGCCGGCATCGTCTATTACGCCAATTACCTGAAGTTCATGGAGCGGGCCCGTTCCGACATGCTGCGCGCCGCCGGGATCGACCAGCGCGCCGCGCTGGAAGGCGGCGAGGGCGTCTATGTCGTCGCCGAAGCGCATATCCGCTACTTCCGGTCCGCCAAGCTCGATGATGCTCTCATCATCCTGAGCACTGTCGAGCAGGTCCGCGCCGCCTCCTGCGTCATTCAGCAGCGAGTCATGCGTCGACAGGAGAGTCTGGCCGAGGCCCGGATCACCGCCGCCTTCCTGTCGAACGGCCGCCCGAAACGGCAGCCGCGCGCCTGGGTCGAACGGTTCGAGCAACTGAGAGGGAAAGGAGCCGCGTGACGCTTTTGGGGGTTTCGGGCGACGCGATGTCGCCGGTCGCTTTGTTCCTGCAGGCGGACATCGTCGTCAAGGCGGTGATGGTCGGGCTCGTCCTCGCCAGCATCTGGACCTGGACGATCATCATCGGCCAGTGGGTCAGGCTGCGCCGCGCCGCCCGCGAGAGCGAGCAGTTCGAGCGCGAATTCTGGCGATCCAACGATATTGACGCCTTTAACGAAATGCGCGGCCGCGAGGAACATCCCGCCGCCAAGGTGCTCGCCGCCGGGCTTGCCGAATGGCGGCGCTCCACCTCCGGGCGCAAGGTCGATCGCGAGGGAACGCGCTCGCGGCTGATGGTCGCGCTCCATTCGGCGGTGACGGCGGAGACCGACAAGATCGCCGGGCGCCTCAATATCCTCGCGACGATCGGCTCGGTTGCCCCCTTCGTCGGCCTGTTCGGCACCGTCTGGGGGATCATGCGCAGCTTCGCCGACATCGCCGGCCAGCAGAGCACCAGCCTCGCGGTCGTCGCGCCCGGCATCGCGGAGGCGCTGTTCGCGACCGCGCTCGGCCTGTTCGCGGCGATCCCGGCGGTGATCGCCTACAACCGCTTCAGCTTCGCGGTGAATCGGCTCGAGGCGCGGCTGCAGCGCTTCGCCGACGGCTTCCACGGCACCCTGTCTCGCGAGCTGGAGGCGGAGGGATGAGGGAGAGCGCGGCTCTTTATCCTCCCTGCGCCGCGGGCGTGGGGAGGGGGACCGGCTGCAAGCCGGTGGAGGGGCGGTCGGCTTGGCATGCCCCTCCACCAGCCTTCGGCTGGCCCCCCTCCCCATCCGCTGCGCGGACAGGGAGGATTTGATGGCGATGGGCCCCATCCTCGGCCCCGGCCGGCGCGGGCGGCGGACGCCGATGTCCGAGATCAACGTCACGCCGATGGTCGACGTGATGCTGGTGCTGCTGATCATCTTCATGGTGACGGCGCCCTTGCTCGTCACCGGCGTCCAGGTCGATTTGCCTCAGAGCAAGGCGGCGGCGCTCGATCAGGACCAGCGGCCGGTCGCGATCTCTATGGACGCGCGGGGTCAGGTCTTCGTCGATGATGTGCCGGTGCCGGAGGGCGGGCTTTCGGTTCGGCTCGCCGATATCGCGCGCGGCGCGTCGGAGCCCGGCGGGCCGCGCATCTTCCTGCGCGCCGATCGCAGCCTCGATTACGGCCGGGTGATGATCGTGATGGGCGAGATCAACCGCGCCGGCCTGCGCCGGGTCGCGATGGTCTCGACCGGCGCGGACGAGAGGCGCTGATGGCGGTCGCGATGGAGCGCGCGGAAGCGGCCGGGCTCGGTGTCGCCCTGCTCGGCCATCTCGCCTTGCTGGCCGCGCTCAGCCTCGGCCTGTTCGCCGCCGCGACGCCGCCTGCCGCGCAGGATGCGATCGAGGTGTCGTTCGTCGAGGATGTCGCGCTCGATTCCGCCTCGCCGACTCCGGCGACCCCGCCGCCGCCGCCCCGCGCCGCCGATGAGCTTGGCCCGACCGAGGAAGCGCCGGCCACGCCGTCGCCGGCACCGGTTGCCGCCCAGCCGCCGAGCGAGAGCGACGCGCGCGATCGGCGTCGCCCCGAGGAGCCGCGCCAGACCCCCGGCCAGCGCGCCCGCGCCTCGCGCCTCGCCGATCTCAACCTCGACAATCTCGGCCGCGACCCGTCCCGCGCGTCGGCGCCGGCCGCGCCGGCGGCGGCGATGACGGCGCAGGCGGCGGCCAGTATAGCCCAGGCGATTATCCGTCAGGTTCAGCCCTGCGCCGATCGTCAGGTCTATCCGGGCCCCGGCGCGGAGCGGATCGTCACCTCGCTTCGCCTCAGGCTCAACCGCGACGGCTCGCTGCAGGGTCGCCCGGTCGTCGCCGGCCAGCGCGGCCTGGACGACGAGAACGGCCGCTATGCGCAGCGCGTCGCCGATCTCGCGGTCAACGCCTTCGTCTCCTGCGCGCCGCTGCGGGGCCTGCCCGCCGATCTCTACGCCGTGCCGCGCGGCTGGAGCAATTTCACCATGAATTATCGTCTGCCCGGATGAGGAGCCATCTCGTGCGTATCCCCCTGATCGCTCTCTTGCTCAGCCTCGCCGTTCCGGCCGCCGCCCAGGAGCCGGCACCACCGGTCGCGCCGCCTTCGCCCGCGGGGCAGGACGACCAGCTCGTCGTCGACGTGACCGGCGGCCAGCGCGCCGCGCTGCCGATCGCGGTCCCGTCCATGCCGACGCCCGCCGCCGCCGACACCGCCGCCGGCAACACCTCGGCGCTCGGCCGGCAGGTGGCGGACATCGTCGCCGCGGACCTCCGCAATTCCGAGCTGTTCACGCCCATCGGCCCGTCCGGCCTCAACGCGCCCAGCTTCCCGCAGGTGACCACGCCCGATTACGGCTATTTCGCCACCACCGGCGCGCAGAATCTCGTTCAGGGCTTCGTTCAGGCCAACCCGGACGGCCGCATCACCGTCGGCTGCTACCTTTACGACATCTCGGCCCGCTCCGAGCTCGCCCGCCAGGGCTATGTCGTCCAGCCGCGCGACTGGCGTCGCGCCGCGCATCGCTGCGCCGATTCGATCTTCTCCCGCCTCACCGGCGAGGGCGGCTATTTCGACACCCGCATCGTCTATGTCTCGGAGACCGGCCCGGCGCGGCGGCGGGTCAAGCGGCTCGCGATCATGGATTATGACGGCGCCAACCACCGCTTCCTCACCAACGGCCAGTGGACGGTGCTGACGCCGCGCTTCGCGCCCAACCAGCAGACGATCACCTTCATGACCTATGAGAATGAGCGGCCGCGGGTGATGGTCTACGAACTGGATTCGGGGCGCACCCGGCCGCTGGTCCAGCAGCCGCACATGACCTTCGCTCCGCGTTATTCGCCGGACAGCCGCTACATCATCTTTTCGATGGCGGTGAACGGCAACACCGACATCTACCGGATTCCGGTCGGCGGCGGCACGCCGCAGCGGCTCACCAACACGCCCGGCATCGATACCGGCGGCTCCTATTCTCCGGACGGCAGCCGGATCGTGTTCGAGAGCGACCGATCGGGTTCGCAGCAGCTCTATGTGATGAGCGCCGACGGCTCGGGCCAGCAGCGTATCAGCTTCGGCGGCGGCGGTTACGCCACCCCGGTGTGGAGCCCGCGCGGCGACCTCATCGCCTTCACCCGCACCGGCGGCTTCCAGATTGGCGTAATGCCCCCGGCTGGCGGCGCCGGCCGCATCTTGACCAGCGGCGGCGCGGCGGAGGGGCCGAGCTGGGCGCCCAACGGCCGGGCGATCATGTTCACCCGCGGCCTTTCCGCCGGCCAGCTCTGGTATGTCGATGTCGCTTCAGGCGCGACCCGGCGCGTTCCCACCCCGTTGGGCGGTTCCGACCCGGCCTGGTCGCCGCTGCGCGAATGAAATGATTCACGAACTTATTCTGGATTGAGGAGGACAGTATGAAGCGTAACCTCACGACACTCACCGCCTGCGCCGCCGCCTTGCTCGCCATGTCGGCCTGCCGCTCGCGCACCGCGGCGGACCTGCCGCCCGAGCCGCCGAGCGCGTCGACGCCGGAAGGCAATCAGGAGGGCAATGTCAGCGGCGCCGTCGTGCCGGGCAGTCGGGCCGACTTCATCCAGTCCGTGCCCTCGGACCGCGTCTTCTTCGCGCTCGATTCCTATGCGCTGGACGGCGAGTCCCGGCGCATCCTCGACGCCCAGGCGCAGTGGCTGCAGACGCACGCCAATGTCCGCGTGACGATCGAAGGTCATGCCGACGAGCGCGGCACCCGCGAATATAATCTCGCGCTCGGCGACCGCCGCGCCAATGCGGCGCGCGACTATCTGCAGTCGCGCGGCATCGACCCCTCGCGGATGCAGACGATCAGCTACGGCAAGGAGCGGCCGGCGGTCGAAGGCTCGAACGAGGCGGCCTGGGCGCAGAACCGTCGCGCGGTGACGGTGGTGCCGGAGTAACATCTTTCCTCCCTGCGCCGTAGGCGTGGGGAGGGGGACCATGCGCAGCATGGTGGAGGGCGATCGGCGCTGCTGGCCCCTCCACCGGCCTGCGGCCGGTCCCCCTCCCCATCGCTTCGCGACAGGGAGGATTAAGTCGGGCGCCGCTCGCGCGGCCGGAGCCAAAGCGAATCGGGCTGGAACGCCTCGTCGAGCAGGCGGGCCAGCCGAAGGCCGCCCCGTGCGACCTGCCGGCGGACGACCGGGACCAGCCGGCGGGTGATCTCCTCGGTGATCACCCGCCGGGGCGCGCCTTCGACCGGGGCGGCGCAGGGATCGGCCATCAGGCTACCGTAGGCGAATTCGCGCGAAACCTCCCATCCTTCGCGCGACCAGGCGAGGATGTCGCCTTGCCGCATCGCGGCACGGTCCGCGTCGCTCAGCTCCGCGAGGATTCCCGCCGCCTCACCCACCGGCTGCGAAATGCCGCGATCGGCCAGATAGCCGTCCCAGGCGGCGTGCAGATTGGTCGGGATGATCCCGTAGGCGATACGCACCCGATTGCCGCCGAGGTC
>NZ_JBQTIN010000014.1:0-5899 GCF_052388015.1 Sphingosinicella sp. | reverse complement strand
ATTGGCGAGACTCATATGGAGCAGCCGGCGCGTCGGCGCGTCGGAGGGCGCGGCGGCCTCGATCATCCGCTCCAGCAGCGGCCGGAACTCGATCAGCGCCAATTGATAGGCCATCGCGAAAGCGCGGCTTTCGGGGCGGAGCAACGCGGAGAGCATCAGCCGCTTGCGGTGCAGGTCGTAATGCTGGCTCGCGCTATCGATCAGCTCGGGCGGCACTACCCGCGCCTCGATCCCGAACCCCTCCTTCAGGCGTCGGCGCAGGGGCTCGGCGATGGCGAGCGGGTCGCCGAGCGCCCCGGCCAAGGTCTCCGCCGCCTCCTCCAGATAGGGGAAATGGTTGCGGCTCGCCTGGATATGGTCGCGCACCCAGCTCTCCGGCGAGAGCGGCGAGGCGTCGTCCGCGTCCTCCGCCGCCGGCCGCCGCCTGAGATCGCCGAGCGCCGCATAGAGCCGCGCCACCGCGTCGGCGACCGCCGGCGCGCTGTCCGTGACTTCCAGCAGCTCGTAACGCGGCACGGCGAGATCGGCGAACATCGGATCGGCGAAAATCTCGGCGAGCTGGTCTGGCCCGGTCGCTTCGCCGCCCTCGGCCGCGAAGGCCTTGAGGTCCAGATCATAGGCGTTGGCGAGCCGCAGCAGCACCGATGCGGTCACCGGCCTTTGGTTGCGCTCGATATGGTTGAGATAGGAGGGCGAGACGCCGATCTCGGCCGCCATCGCGCTCTGGTTCAGCCCCAGCTCGCGCCTGAGACGTCTGATCCGCCCGCCCAGGAACAGCTTGCGCTCCGCCATTCAGTCAATCTGTCAAATATTTACAAGAGTCGCAAGTCGCAACACGACTACCTGACTATTTTCCTTCTGTCGCGGCGCGGTGAAAGAGCGTTTTTGGCATAACTTTAGTGTAACTTTTGGAAGCCCGATGACCGATTTCAGCCATCTCGTCCCCGCCCCCGCTGGCCGCTTCGCCGGCATCGAGCGCCCCTACACGCCGGCCGAGGTCGCGCGGCTGCGCGGCTCGATCCCGATCGAGCACAGCCTCGCCCGCCGCGGCGCCAGCCGGCTGTGGGAGCTGCTCACCACCACCGATTATGTGAACGCCCTCGGCGCCGTCACCGGCAACCAGGCGATGCAGATGGTCCGCGCCGGCCTGAAGGCGATCTACCTTTCCGGCTGGCAGGTCGCCGCCGACGCCAACACCGCCGGCGCGATGTATCCGGACCAGTCGCTCTACCCCGCCAATGCCGGTCCCGAGCTCTCCCGCCGGATCAACCGCGCCCTGCAGCGCGCCGACCAGATCGAGCATATGGAGGGCGGGGCGAAGCGCGACTGGTTCGCGCCGATCGTCGCCGACGCCGAGGCCGGCTTCGGCGGGCCGCTCAACTGCTTCGAGATCATGAAGGCCTATATCGAGGCGGGCGCCGCCGGCGTCCATTTCGAGGACCAGCTCGCCGCCGAGAAGAAGTGCGGCCATCTCGGCGGCAAGGTGCTGATCCCGACCCCGGCGCATATCCGCAACCTCGACGCGGCGCGGCTGGCGGCGGACGTCTGCGGCGTCCCGACCCTGCTCGTCGCCCGCACCGACGCGGAGAGTGCCAGGTTGATAACCTCTGACGTGGACGAGCGCGACCGCGAGTTCCTGACCGGCGAGCGCACCGCCGAAGGCTTCTACCGGCTGAAGGACGGCACCGGCCTCGATCATTGCATCAGGCGCGGCCTCGCCTTCGCCCCGCATGCCGATCTGCTCTGGTGGGAGACCAGCCATCCCGATCTCGGCGAGGCGCGCCGTTTCGCCGAGGCGATCCAGCGCGAGCACCCCGGCAAGCTGATGGCCTATAATTGCTCGCCCAGCTTCAACTGGGCGGCGAAGCTCGACGCCGAGACGATCGCCAGGTTCCAGCGCGAGCTCGGCGCGATGGGCTACAGGTTCCAGTTCGTCACCCTCGCCGGCTTCCACAGCCTCAATCACGGCATGTTCGAGCTCGCCTCCGGCTATCGCGACCGCGGCATGGCCGCTTATTCGGAGCTGCAGCAGGCCGAGTTCGCCAGCGAGGCGGAAGGCTACACCGCCACCCGCCACCAGCGCGAGGTCGGCACCGGCTATTTCGATCTGGTCGCGCAAACGCTGGCCGGCGGCGAGGCCTCGACCGTCGCCCTCGCCGAATCGACCGAAACCGCCCAGTTCGTCCGGGCAGCCTGAGGAGACAGCGCATGACCACCCGCTACTGGATCGTCGGCGGCGAATATGAAGGCCCCGACTTCCGTGTCATCGTTCCGGGCAGCGAGACGATGTCAGGGCCGTTCGAGGACGAGCGCAAGGCGCGCAACGAATGGCTGCGCCTCACCTACCGCCCCGGTACCGACGCGGCGACGACCCGCTATTCGATCGCGGCCGAGACGGCGCACTAAGACAAAGGGCGCGGAAGGCTTATCGCCTCCGCGCCCTTCGAATTCGGTTGAAGAGCGGCTCAGCCTTCGGCCGGCAGCGCGCCCTTCGCCTGGGCGACGATCGCCTTGAATGCCTCGCCCTCGTGCATCGCGATGTCGGCCAGGACCTTGCGGTCGAGATCGACGCCGGCGAGTTTCAGGCCGTGCATGAAGCGGCCATAGGTCAGGCCCTCCATCCGCACCGCCGCGTTGATCCGCTGGATCCACAAGGCGCGGAAAGAGCGCTTCTTCACCTTGCGGTCGCGATAGGCATATTGCCCCGCCTTCTCGACCGCCTGGCGGGCGATTCGGATCGTGTTCTTGCGGCGGCCGTAATAGCCCTTCGCCTGCTCCAGGATCCGTTTGTGCTTGGCGCGCGTGGTGACGCCGCGCTTGATGCGTGCCATCTGTCAGAACCTCCTTATTTCAGGCCGTAGGGCGCCCAGAGCTTCACCCGCGCCGTGTCGGCGTCGGCGAGCACGTCGGTGCCGCGGTTCTGGCGGATATATTTGGCATTGTGGCTGATCAGGCGGTGCCTTTTGCCGGCGACGCCATGCTTGATCTTGCCAGTGGCGGTGAGCTTGAAGCGCTTCTTCACACCGCTCTTGGTCTTGAGCTTGGGCATTTCGTCTCCTTCTGCCGCGCTTGGCGGACGTTCATGAACAGCCACGGCAGCCCTTGATGGCCGGGCGGTTCGATTCTTCCAGTCGCTGGAAAGGGCGCGCCTATAGAGAGAGCGGCCCATTCTGGCAAGGCCTCACCAGGGGACGGTCTCGCCCTGATAATCGAGGAACGGCGCGCGGCCGACAGGCTTCAGCCCGTCGATCACCCGCATCATCCCGGCGACGCTCTCCTCGGTCGGCAGCGGCGCCTGAGCGCCGCCCATACGGGTCTGCACCCAGCCCGGATGAAGCAAGGCGAAGGCGAGGCCGGCATTGTCGATGGCGAGCGACGTCCAGGCGGCGTTCAAGGCCGCCTTGGCGCTTCGATAGGCGATGAAGCCGCCGCTATTGTTGTCGTCGATGCTCCCCATCCGGCTGGTGATCGCCACCGCCTTGCCGTTGGCGGCTCGGAGGTTGGGCAGCAACGCGTTGGCGAGCAGCACCGGCGCGACCGCCATGATGCTCAGCGTCTCCAGCCAGCCCTCGCCATCCTCGGCCGTCTCGATCCGGCGGGGCCCATAAGTGCCGGCATTGGCGATCAGGAGATCGAGCGGCCGGCCCTCCCTGGCCGACGCCAGGGCGGCGACGCGGTCGAGATCGGAGGCGTCGAGCCGCTCGACGCGCGCCACCGCGCGCAAGTCGCCGGCTGCCTCCGGATCGCGGGCGGTGCCGATCACCTCCCAGCCGGCGGCGGCGTAGCGGCGCGCAAATTCAAGCCCGATCCCGCGATTGGCGCCGGCGATAAGGACGGTCGGCATGATGCTCCCTCTTATGACGGCGGGTCGCGATAGTCCCACTGGCCGACGTTGGGGCCGATCCCCTGGCCGAAGGTGATGATATGCCCGTCCGGATCCTGCACGATCAGCTCGCGCTGATTGTAGGGCTGGTCGACCGGCCCTTTCCAGCGGCCGGTGGGCAGGGTCGCCAGCGCGTCGGCGAGGCGGGCATGTTCCGCATCCACATCATGCACGTCGAAATAGCAGGTGAGCACATGCACCTCCCGCTCGCCCATCGCATTCAGCTCCAGCAGGCGAATGCCGGCCCGCTCGCGCTCGAGATAGGCATAGCCCCCGCCGACCGCATAAGCGCCGAAGCCCAATATGCCGGTGTAGAAGTCGAGCGAAGCCTGGAGATCGCGGACGCCGAGGAAGGGCGTGACCTGGATGATGTTCGACCGCTCGTCCGCCACGTCAGTCGAACAGGCTGGAGACCGACGACTCGTCGGCAATCCGGGTGATCGCCTCGGCGAGCAAGGGGGCGATGGTGAGGATGCGGATCTTGGCGCTCTTCGCCGCCGCCTCATCCGGCGCGATCGAGTCGGTGATGACGAGCTCGGTCAGCACCGACGTCTCGACCCGCGCCACCGCGCCGCCGGAGAGCACGCCGTGGGTGCAATAAGCCATCACTCCGGCCGCGCCCGCTTCCTTGAGCGCGGCGGCGGCGTTGCACAGGGTGCCGGCCGAATCGACGATGTCGTCGATCAGGATGCAGAAGCGCCCCTCGACGTCGCCGATGATGTTCATCACCTCCGATTCGCCGGCGCGTTCGCGGCGCTTGTCGACGATCGCCAGCGGCGCGTTGTCGAGCCGCTTCGCCAGCGCCCGCGCGCGGACGACGCCGCCGACGTCCGGCGACACGACAGTGATCGGCTTGCCGGTGAAGCGGGCCTGGATGTCCGCCGACATCACCGGCGCGCCATAGAGATTGTCGGTCGGGATATCGAAGAAGCCCTGGATCTGGCCGGCGTGAAGATCGACGGAAAGCACCCGGTTGGCGCCGGCGGTGGTGATCAGATTGGCGACCAGCTTGGCCGAAATCGGCGTGCGCGGCCCCGGCTTCCGGTCCTGCCGGGCATAGCCGAAATAAGGCAGGACGGCAGTGATCCGCTTCGCCGACGCGCGGCGCAGCGCGTCGATGCAGATCAGCAGCTCCATCAGATTGTCGTTCGCCGGGTAGGACGTCGACTGGATCACGAAGACGTCCTCGCCGCGCACATTCTCGTGGATCTCGACGAAGATCTCCTCGTCGGCGAAGCGGCGCACGCTCGCCTGGGTCAGCGGCAATTCGCAATAACTCGCGATCGCCTGGGCCAGCGGCGGGTTCGAATTGCCCGACAACAGCTTCATTCGACGAATATCCTCCAGCGCGCCCCGCGCTAGTGGCGAGCAAGGCGCGCGAAGGCAAGAGCGTTGCCCGCGCCAGCGGCGGCGCATAGAGCCGCGCGTGATGAGCGTCGTCACCCGTTTCGCGCCCGCGCCGACCGGCCGGCTCCATGTCGGCAATATCCGCACCGCGCTGCACAACTGGCTGTGGGCGCGGAAGAACGATGGCCGCTTCCTGCTGAGACTCGACGACACCGACCAGGAACGTTCGACCGAGGAGAATGCGGAAGCGATCCGCGCCGATCTCGCCTGGCTCGGTCTCGCGGCGGACGGGGAGGAACGCCAGTCGGCGCGGTTCGACCGTTACGAGGCGGCCCTGGCCCGCCTGGTCGAAGTGGGCCGCGCCTATCCCGCTTATGAGACCGCGCAGGAACTGGAGCTGAAGCGCAAGGTGGCGCTCGGGCGCGGCCTCCCGCCGATCTACGACCGCGCCGCGCTGGCGCTCAGCGATGCGGACAAGGTGGCTTATGAGGCCGGGGGGCGCCGCCCGCACTGGCGGTTCCGGCTCGATCATGACGCTCAAATCGAATGGCCGGATCTGATCCGCGGGCCTCAGCATCTCGATCCGGCCTTGCTCAGCGACCCGGTCATCCGCCGCGCCGACGGCTCGTGGCTCTACATGCTGCCGAGCACAGTCGACGATATCGAGAT
>NZ_JBQTIN010000013.1:0-3888 GCF_052388015.1 Sphingosinicella sp. | reverse complement strand
ACCGGCGGCGCGTTGTTGCGGAAATTGTTGTTGCAATAGATCAGGATCGGCCGGTTCACGTCCGGGCCGATCGCGGCGGCAAGGCTCTCGGCGGTGAAATCGGTGAAGGGCAGGTTGACCGCGCCCTCGATATGGCCGGCGGCGAAGGCGTCGCGCGAGCGGGCGTCGAGGACGAGCACGCGCGGGTCGGCCGCCAACTCGCGAAAGCGCGCATGGTCGATCAGGCGCCCCGCCCGATGCGGGCTCACCTCGGCGGCAAGGCGCTGGAAGCCGGGATAGTCGATCTGCGGATTGCGCGGCTGGGCAGCGAGCGGCGCGGCTGCGCAGGCGAGCGCGAGAATGAGGGGGATACGCATCACGGGGCCTCCTTCGCCGCGGACGTTGCGCGTACGAAACTGACGTTCTGCTGAACGTTTGAACGGGAGCCGCGGCGCTAGCCTTAACGGGCGCGCGAGGAGGTGCTTTGCGCCGGACCCGTCACCCAGCGAATCCGCGGGTCGTTCATGGTCACCGTCTCGCCCAACTCGCGGATGTTGCGATAGCCGTAGCCGTAGAGGTGGGTGAAGGTGGAGAGATTGATCGCGAGCCGTCCCGTCTTCAGGATAACGGGACGGCGATCCTCACTGAAATTGTTGTTGCAGTAGATCAGGATCGGCCGGTTCCGGTCGGGGCCGATCACCTCGGCCAGCGCCGCCTCGCTGAACTCGGTGAGCGGCAGATTCACCGCGCCTCGTATGTGCCCCTCCGCGAACTGGCGTTCCGAGCGGGCGTCGAGGATCAGCACGTTCCGTTCGCGGGCGGCAGCGGCGAACCTGTTCCAATCGATCAGCCTGGCGAGGCGATAGGGCCGCACCTCCTGCATCAGCGCGATATGGCCGTCATAATCCATATTGGGGTTGAGAGCGGTCGGCTGGGCGACGGCAGGGGCGGCGGCGCAGGCGAGCAAAAGCGGAAAAGCGAAACGCAACATGACAGGCCTCCTTTTGGCGGGGCCGGATTGATGCGGGTCCGAAACTTTATTCGCTCTGAACGCTCTGTTCATGTCACCGCAAAGGCGCGCACCGGGAACGTGCCCATGCCGGCGATCCTGGGCGGGGCGGCGGTGAAGGCGAAGCCCTCGTCGGGCAAGGCGGCGAGGTTGGTCATATGCTCGCAGATCAGGATGCCCGCGCCCAGCAGGACCGTGTGGACCGGGCGCGAGCGGCCGGACGTATCGTCGATATTGTGGCTGTCGATGCCGACCAGGACCGCGCCGCGTTCGACGAGCAGCCAGGCCGCCTCCAGGGTCAGGAACGGATGGCCGGTCTGATAGGCCTGGGTCCGCCAGTGCCGGTCCCAGCCGGTGTGAACCAGCACCGCCTTGCCGGCCAGGTCGCGGCCGGCGAAGGCATCGGTGTCGATCGCCGTCCGGCCCTCCGCCCGCACGACGAGGCCGGGCAATGCCGCGAGCCGGCCGATCTCCACTCCCGCCAGATCGTCGCCATCGACATAGCGGTGGAACGGCGCGTCGAGATAGGTGCCGGTATTGGCGACCATGTCGATCCGGCCGATCTGGAAGGTCGAGCCGTCGTCATAGAACTGGCCCGACATCTCGCGCGTCCAGAAGTCGCAGATGTGCGGCCCCGGCAGACCCTTGTAGGTGGTCATGCCGTCCTCGATCAGGTGGCTGAGGTCGATGAGCCCTTTTTCGTCCATATCGTCCACAGCGCCCCCGCGGCGAACAGCGCCCAGATGATGTTGAGTGTCGCCGACGGCATCGCGCCGTGCCACCAGCCGTTAATCGTGAAACCAACGGCGCCGATGAGATTCATCGCCTGGAACAGCGGCGAGCGACCGGTCAGCCGCCCCAGCGTCACCAAAATGTAGGCGAGCAGGATGAGCAACGCCCCGGTCCAGCCGACGATCTCGACGAAGATCAGCACCCGGTGAGCGAGCGCGGCGCGCCCAGCGCCGGATCGCAATACCAGACGTCGGTCGGCCCGATCGCATGGTCGACCAGCCGCCAGCGGCCGTTCGCGAAGCGCAGGATGCCGTTCACCGTCAGGCCGTCCATCACCTCCCAGTCGTCGGCGGAGAAATAGCGTCGGCCGTCGATCCGGCCGCCGCCGGGCCGCTGCGGATCGGCGATCACCAGCGCCCAGCCATTCCGCACGCCGATCCGCCGGACGACGAACTCGACCGGCCCGCCGAGCCGGCGCTCGATCGGTGGCCGCAGCGCGTCGAGGATCGCGCGGCGCTGTGCACCGGCGACCTGAGCCGCGGCGGGCACGGTCGAGAGCAATGCGAGGCCGATGACCGCGAAGGCGGCGAGACGGCGGATCATGCGGCTTCCCCTCTCGCCAGGCTGCGCAGCACATAATGGAGGATGCCGCCGCTGCGGAAATATTCCAGCTCGTTGGCGGTATCGATCCGCACCCGGGCCGGGAAGCTGAAGCTCGTTCCGTCGGCGCGAGTGACCTTCACCGCGATCTCCTTGCGCGGACTGAGCACGGCGACGCCGAGGATCGTGAACCTCTCGGTGCCGTCGAATTCCGGCGGCGCGTCGATGAATTGAAGCGGGATCACGCCCATGCCGACCAGGTTGGAGCGGTGGATGCGCTCATAGGTCTCGGCGATGACCGCGCGGACGCCGAGCAGGTTGGTGCCCTTCGCCGCCCAGTCGCGGCTGGAGCCGGTGCCATATTCCTTGCCGGCGACGATGACGAGCGGTGTCCCTTCCGCCTTGTAGAGCATCGCCGCGTCGTAGATCGCCATCTGCTCGCCGGTCGGGATGTATTTGGTGATGCCGCCCTCGATCCCCGGGACCATCTTGTTCTTGATCCGGATGTTGGCGAAGGTGCCGCGCATCATCACGTCGTGATTGCCGCGCCGCGCGCCGTAGCTGTTGAAATCGGCGCGGCTAACATTATGATCTGTAAGGTATTTTCCGGCCGGCGAATCGAGCTTGATCGATCCGGCCGGGCTGATGTGGTCGGTGGTGATCGAATCGCCCAGGATGGCGAGCGGGCGCGCATCGACGATATCGCCGGGGGCGACCGGCGTCATCGTCATGCCCTCGAAATAAGGCGGGTTGGCGATGTAGGTCGATCCGGCCGGCCAGCCATAGGTGTCGCCGCCGGTCACGGGAATCGCGCGCCAGCTCGCGTCGCCGTCATAGACGTTGCCGTAGCGGGCGCGGAACATGTCGCCATGGACGTAGGAATCGATGAACGAGCGGACCTCGTCGTTCGACGGCCAGATGTCCTTGAGATAGACATCGACGCCGGCCTTGTCCTTGCCGATCGGCGTCGCCACCATGTCCTCGATCACCGTACCCTTCAGCGCATAAGCGACGACCAGAGGCGGCGACGCGAGATAATTGGCGCGCACGTCCGGGCTGACCCGGCCCTCGAAATTGCGATTGCCGGACAGCACCGAGGCGGCAACGAGGTCGTTCTTGTGGATGGACGCGCTGATCGCTTCCGGCAGCGGCCCGGAATTGCCGATGCAGGTGGTGCAGCCGTAGCCGACCAGATCGAAGCCGATCGCGTTCAAATCCTCCGATAGTCCCGCCTTGTCGAGATAATCGGTGACGACCTGGGAGCCCGGCGCGAGGCTGGTCTTCACCCAAGGCTTGGAATCGAGGCCCCGCGCCCGCGCCTTGCGGGCGACGAGGCCGGCGGCAATCAGCACCGCGGGGTTGGATGTGTTGGTGCAGCTCGTGATCGCCGCGATCACGACGTCGCCATGGCCGAGATCATGCTTCACCCCGTCCGCGTTCGGCGTGTCGATCCCGAAGCGCGCCGGCAGCTCCTCCTCGGGATGGCCATATTCCCTGGTGAAGTTGACCCGGAACTCGTCGTCCAGATTGGCGAGCGTCACCTTGTCCTGCGGCCGCTTGGGGCCGGC
>NZ_JBQTIN010000012.1:0-20942 GCF_052388015.1 Sphingosinicella sp. | reverse complement strand
CGCATAGGACCCGCCCGCGCCGTAATCATTGGTGACATAGGAGGTCCAGGTGTCGACGCCCTGCTTGTTCGCCACCGTCTCCGAGGCGATTTGGCCGGCGGCGTTGTAGGCGATCTGGCGGTCATGGGCGGCGTCCCAGCCGTTCCGCAGCCAGTCGGTCTGGCGGGTCAGGCGCGCGCCGGCGTCATAGGTGAAGCTCGCCTTGGTCTGCCGGGTGAGGCGAGCGGCGAGTAAACCTGACAAATCCGACAGTCCCGACGCCCGTTTTGCCCGACCGGACCTAGACGGGCGAATGGTCCCAATGTTCGCGGTGGCCATGGCGGCTTTCGAGGCGCGCGATGCGGGTGCCGGAATCACCAAGTGTGCGCGCGGAGCCGCGGGGAGCGCGGAGGGGTCGACGGTGGAATGAGCCGGCGGCGAGCGACTCGCCAAGGCCGTCATGACAGATCGGGGGCGTGTAGGAAAATGGCGAAGCGAGTTTGGGGGTTTAGTAAACTGTCACCGTAACCTGTCACCGTAACCCCGTAACCCCCGTAACCCCGTAACCCACGTAACCCCGACCGTAACCCCTAACCTGTCATCGTGCCCCTATATTAAAGGCTACTTCCACCACCATGTATATATCCAAGCCAAAGCCGCCTTTCCTTCTTCGTTAAGCGTATTCAAGCTCCTAGCAACTTCATCTGCTGCCCATGATCCAGCTCCTGCTAGGTCGTGTCTATTCCAGTCTGGCTTGATATTCTGCAAACGTGTTAATATCACTTTTACTTCCTGCGATAAGTCTCTGCCCTTCTCAGATCCAAAATAATCTAATACTCGCGTCTCGTCTTCTTTCGGGTACGGATCTATTCCCCAACCAACATACAAACCAATAGCTTTGTTTAATTCATCCATCTAGCGTCTCCGCAATAATTTCTCTAGCCTGGTAACAGGGTCAACTGTGATTATCCTATTTACATTTTGATTTCTCTGCAATGTTGGCAGCTCGATGGTCTCCCAAGTATTTCCCGGCCTCATGTCCATGCCAATAACGGCTTGAACGTCGCCGCTCGCTCCGCTGGCATAAACTCGCATTACGGTGTCAGTTTACTAAATACACTTATCTTCGGCTTCGGCCCGCGTTTTTGCGCGGCGAGGGTGCGCCCGGTTCGCGCTTCGAGATCGGCGACCCAGCCGGCGCTGCCGAGCGGCCGCCCGCTCGTCTCCGCGCGCCGCAACGCCCGCCACGCTTCGCCATCGTCGGCGGACGCGCCGAGGAAATCGGCGAAGCGGCCGTAGCGATCGAGCGCGGGAGCGACCCGCGCGAGTTCGTCGTCCTCGCCGGCCAGATGGGCACGCACGCTCGACCACGGCCAATCCTCGGCGCGCGCGACCAGCTTCGCACGCACCGGGTTCAGCGACACGTAGCGCATCGCACAAGCAAGGTGGGCCTCGTCCATCACGACCGCGCCGAAGCGGCCCTGCCACAAATGGCCGGTCCAGCGATGGCGCGCGTTGATGAAGCCGGTGTAGCGCCGGTGCGCATCGGCGAAGGTGCGCCTCAGGCCGTCCTCATCCGCCGGCACGACGATGACATGGACGTGGTTGGGCATCAGGCAATAGCACCAGATCTCCGCCCCGGCCCGGCCCGCGGCTTCCGCGAGCAGGTCGCGGTACAGCGCATAATCGTCGTCGCCGAAGAAGGTCTGCAAACGGCGATTGCCGCGCTGCGTCACATGGTAGGGATAGCCCGGCAGGACGAGACGGGGCAGACGGCTCATGGCGGTGGCGTAACGAATTTCATGTATTTAGGGTCCGGACTCATTAGAGCCACCAGATAACGGTGGCGGCGATGGCGATGGTTGCCATGAAGGTCTTGATGTTGCGGTCGAAGCGCATGGCGACCCTTCGCCAGTCCTTGAGGCGGCAGAACATGCGCTCGATGATGTTGCGCTGCCTGTAGATTGCGGCGTCGCAGTCGAGCTTGACCCGGCGATGCCGCTTGGGCGGGATGACGGGTTTGGTGCCACGCTCGGCGAGCCAGGCTCTCAGATCGTTGCTGTCATAGCCTTTGTCGGCGACGAGTTCGGCAGAGGGCGGCATGGCTTCGATGCAGGCTTTGGCGACCCGCATGTCGTGGACATTGCCGGGGGTTAGCAGGAGGACGTGCGGCCGCCCCCTGTCGTCGCAGACGGCATGGAGCTTGGTGTTTCGGCCGCCACGCGTCTGGCCGATACCATTGGCCAAGGCCCCCCTTTTGCGCCGCCGGCGGTGCGATGGACCTTGATGCAGGAGCTGTCGATGAACAGCCGGTCGGGCGCCTCCCCGGCACCCGCGAGCGCGGCGAAGATGTCCTCCCAGACACCGCGCTCGGCCCAGCGCACGAAGCGATTGTAGAGCGTCTTCTTGGGACCATAGACCCGCGGGCAATCGCCCCAGCGCCCGCCGCTTTGCAGCGCGTGGACGATCCCGCTCAGCACGCGCCGGTCATCGACCCTCGGCTTGCCGCGCGTGCCGGTCGGCAACAACGGCGCGATCCGCGCCCACTGCGCATCCGAAAACCAGAAGAAATCCGCCATCTCCAACGCCTCCTCACCGAACGCGTTGAATCACCCCTTCGCCGCCTTGGGAATCCCGTTTATGGGTCCGGACCCTAGTGAACCGGCGACCGCATAGGCTGAGGGCATGGGGGCAATTCCGTTCCGCCATCTGCGGCTCGTAGCGTTGTTCGCGGTCGCCCTCGTCGCCGCCGCGCCGGTGACCGGCCAGCAACAGCAGCCAGCTCCCGCTTCCTCAGCGCCAACGCCGCGTGCGCTTGCACCGGAGGATTTCGCCGAGCTTCCGTTCCTCGCTGATCCGCAGCTCTCGCCGGACGGCGCGCGCATAGCGGCCCGCATCATCAACGGCAGCCATGAGCGGATCGGCATCTGGCAACTCGCCGCCCCGCGCGAGGCCCCGCCACAAATCGTCGCCATCGACGATGTCGAGTCCTTCGCCTGGGCCGGGGATTCCCGCCTGCTGGTTGAAACGCTGAGCTTCGGCATCAGGGCCAGCGGCAACGCCATCGCCTACGGGCCCAGCCGGACCATCCTCGCCTATGATCTCGCCGAGAACGAGGTGACGCAGCTCAGCCAGTCGCGTGGCCTTTTCTCGGACACGATCTTTATCGATCCCCATGGCCGCTATGCGCTGATCGCCGGCCAACCGACGCTGCAGTCCACGCCCAACGTTGTCCGCGTCGACATCGACACCGGCGCCTCGGTGGAGGTGCAGCGCAGGGTGCCGGGCGTATGGAGTTGGTTCGCCGACTCGAACGGCATCATCCGTGTGGGCATCGATTATGAGACGCGCGGCGCGCGCATCTATTATCGCAACACGCCCGAGGCGCCGCTGCGTCGCGTCGAAACGCGACGCGATCTGCGCGACGACAGCGTTGTCGATACGATCCGCTTCGTCACCAACACGGACCGGGGCGTGATCATCACCAATGCCGCGACCGGGCGCTTCGGCGTCTACGACTATGATTTCGCCACCGACACGCGCGGCGCCGCCATCTTCGAGCACCCGGAGGTCGATGTCACGAGCGCCATGTTCGGGCCGGGCGGCGCGGTCGAGGGCGTCCAGTATCAGGACGATCGGCCGCGCGTGCATTGGCTCGATCCGGACATGGCGGCGCTGCAACGGCAAATCGACCGCACCTTTCCGGAACGAACGAATCTTGTCGTCAACCGCAGCCGCGACCTCAATCGCGTCCTGATTTTCTCGACCGCCGCCAACGACCCCGGAACCTATTATGTTTTTGACCGGGCGGCGCGGCGCATGGAGATGTTTGCAAGCCCCTACACCAACCTTCACGGCCGCGCTTTCGCGCCTGTTCGACCCCTCTCCTACCAGAGTCGCGACGGGGTGCGCATTCCCGGTTATTTGACGCTGCCTCCGGGGGGCGGCGAACGCGGCCTGCCCCTCGTGGTGCTTCCACATGGCGGCCCGTTCATTCGCAGCGGCTGGGATTTCGACACCGAGGTGCAGATGCTCGCGAGCCTCGGCTATGCCGTGCTCCAGCCAAATTTCCGCGGTTCGACCGGTTACGGCCGCGATCACGTCGCACGCGGCTACGGCCAGCTCGGCAGCGGCATGATCGACGACATGGAGGACGGCATCGCCTGGCTGGCCTCGCAGGGAATCGTGGACCCGACACGGGTCTGCATCATGGGTAGCTCCTACGGAGGCTATGCCGCGGTGTGGGCCGCGATGCGCAGCCCGGAACGCTATCGCTGCGCGATCAGCTTCGCTGGGCCGAGCGATTTGCGCGCGATGCTGCGCTACAACGCCAATCCCTTCATTCCGCGTCGTTATGTCCGCGCCTGGCGCCAGCGCATCGAGGGCGAGGAGCGCATCGATCTCAACGCCATCTCACCCTTCCGCCAGCCCGAACGACTTCGCGTGCCGCTGTTGCTCGCACATGGCGCCAATGACTATGTCGTTCCGGCGGCGCAGTCGCAGCAGCTCGCAGAAGCGCTTCGCCGGCACAATGCGCCCGTCGAAACCGTCTATTACCGTAAATCCGGTCACGGCTTCACCGACTCGGTTGAGGCGGCTGATTACTACCGGCGCGTCGCTGCGTTCCTTGCACAACACAATCCCGCGGACGGGGCCGCGCGCCCGACCGGACAGGCTGATCCCGGTGCCGAAAATCCCCGGCCCGCGGCAACGCCGCGCTGACGGCGCGAGGGTTTCCATTATTCCATTCACCCGCTAAGGCGCGGCGGCATTTTTTCAGGCAAGGACACGGATGGCCAAGGAAGAACTTCTCGAGATGCGCGGGCAGGTGGTCGAGTTGCTGCCGAACGCCATGTTCCGCGTGAAGCTGGAGAACGGCCACGAGATTCTGGGCCACACCGCCGGCAAGATGCGCAAGAACCGCATCCGGGTGCTGACCGGCGACGAGGTGCTGGTCGAGTTGACGCCCTATGACCTGACCAAGGGGCGGATCACCTATCGCTTCATGCCCGGCCGCGGCGGGCCCGGCCCGCAATCCTGAGCGACCCGCCCCGCCTGATCCTCGCCTCCGCAAGCCCGCGCCGGCTCGATCTGCTCGCCCGGATCGGGGCGACGCCCGACGCGGTGATCCCGGCCGAGATCGACGAGGCGCCACATCGGGGCGAGCTTCCCCTCCCCTATGCCCGCCGGATCGCGGCGGCGAAGGCGGCGGCGGTGACGGCGCCCGGCGCGCTGGTGCTCGCCGCTGACACCGTGGTCGCGGCCGGCCGCCGCATCCTGCCCAAGACCGAGGACGAGGGTGAAGCCCGCGCCACGCTGGGTCTGCTGTCCGGCCGGCGCCACAAGGTGCACAGCGCCGTCACCCTGATCGACGCTGAAGGCCGCGCGCGCCACCGCTTCGCCACCTCGATCGTCGCCTTCAAGCGACTCTCATCCGAAGAGCTGGACGCCTATCTCGCCAGCGGCGAATGGCGCGGCAAGGCGGGCGCCTATGCGATCCAGGGCCGCGCCGAGGCGCTGGTCCGGATGGTCGCCGGCTCCTGGTCCGGCATCGTCGGCCTGCCCTTGTTCGAGACGCGCGCGCTGCTCCGCGCCGCCGGCTATCCGCTTGGCTGAGTGGCTTTACGAGGAGGGGATCGGCGAGAACCGCGCCGCCCTTGTCGACGACAACCGCATCCTGATCGCCGAGATCGAGCTGCCGTCCGGCAGCCCGCGCGTCGGCGCAGTTGTCCGCGCGCGGCTGGTCGACGCTCGTGCCGGTGCGCTTCTCCTCGACGGCGGCGAGGAGGCCGCGCTGGCCAAGCCCGTCGCCGGTCTCAGCCAGGGCGCGGCGCTGATGGTCGAGATCGTCCGCGAGGCGATGCCCGAGCGCGGCCGGGTCAAGCCGGCGAAGGCGGTGGTCACGGACGCCGACCCACGTGCGGGACCGGACCTGCTGGCGCGGATCGAGGCCAGCGGCTCGCCGGTCCGTCGCCTGCACGCGCACGAGCCCGACCTGCTCGAAGCCGCCGGCTGGTCAGAACTTCTCGAAGAGGCGCGGACCGGCGACATCGTCTTTCCCGACGGAATGCTCCGTCTTTCGGTCACGCCCGCCATGACCTTGTTCGACATCGATGGCGATCCGCCGCTCGGCTCGCTCGCCGTCGCTGCCGCGCGGGCCGTGGCGCAAGCCATCGTCCGCCACGGCATCGGCGGCTCGACCGGCATCGACTTTCCGACTCTCGCGAGCCGTGTCGAGCGCCAGGCCGTGGCCGCCGCGCTCGACGCCGCCTTGCCGCAGCCGTTCGAGCGGACCGCGGTGAACGGCTTCGGCTTCCTGCAGATCGTCCGCCCCCGGCTTCGTCCTTCGCTGCCGGAACTTCTGCTGGCCGACCGCGCCGGCGCGGAAGCCCGCGCCGCGCTGCGCGCCGCCGAGCGCCTTTCGCCGCCTGGCCCGCATCACCATATTCTGTCCGGCCGGGCGCATCGCTGGCTGGCGGCGCGGCCGGAGCTGACGGACGCGCTCGCCCGGCGCAGCGGCCAGCGGCACGAATTCGCGCCCGCACAGGATTGAGGAAGACGATGTCCAGTCCCGACACCTGCCCCATCTGCGGCAAGCCCGCCGACCCGAACCGCAAGCCCTTCTGCTCGCAGGGCTGCCGCGACCGCGACCTGCTCAACTGGCTGGGAGATGGCTATCGCGTGCCCGGCGAGCCGGCCTCGCCCGAGAGGCGGCGGACGGGCTGGACAGCGGCCGCGACCCTTCTCTATAGGCCGCTCTCCTTTCGGCCCCGCCGGAATGCCCAGGTAGCTCAGTTGGTAGAGCACGTGACTGAAAATCACGGTGTCGGTGGTTCGATTCCGCCCCTGGGCACCACTTTCCAACACCTTAAGCGAAAACTTCGCTCGGCGCCGGTTTGGCTAACCCCGCATTAACCATTTTCCTTCACATCCAACCTCGAACCGGGATTCAAGTTCGGGGGGACGCGTGGACGATACCGAAGGCTGCTGCATTGAAAAGGCTTGCGCGCCGCGCCGGGGGGCAGCGCGGCGTGACACCGGTCCCACCCACGCCATTGTCGGCGCCTCGCACCCGATCGCCGCGCTCCGGGCGCTGGTCGCCCAGGTCGCGCCCAGCATGGCCTCCGTCCTCCTCACCGGCCCGTCCGGCAGCGGCAAGGAGGTCGCCGCCCGCGCGATCCACGCCGGCAGCGCCCGCGCCAACGGCCCGTTCGTCGCGGTCAATTGCGGCGCCATCCCCCGCGATCTGCTCGAATCCGCTCTGTTCGGCCATGAGAAAGGCAGCTTCACCGGCGCCCATGCGCAGCATGTCGGCAAGTTCGAGGAGGCCGACGGCGGCACCCTCTTCCTCGACGAGATCGGCGACATGCCTGCCGACATGCAGGTCAAATTGCTGCGCGTGCTCGAGGACAAAGCGGTGCAGCGGATCGGCGGCAAGGGCCAGATCGCGGTCGACGTACGGATCGTCGCCGCCACCCATCGCGACATCGACGCGGCGATCGACGCCGGCGCGTTCCGCGAGGACCTGTTCTACCGCCTCGCCGTCTTCCCGATCGACCTGCCTTCGCTCGCCGAGCGTTCGGGCGACCTGCCGCTGCTGATCGATCATTTCCTCGCCGCCGCGCCGAAGGTCGGCCGGCCGAGCTTCACCGAATGCGCGCTGGCGCGGCTCGCCGAGCATGGCTGGCCGGGCAATGTCCGCGAGCTGCGCAACTTCGTCGAGCGGGCGACGATCCTGTTCGCCGGCCGCACCGTCGGCGCGGACGAGGCCGGAGCGCTGCTGCTGCGCCGCGGCCGGGTCGGCGCCGCCGAGCGGGCCGCGCTCTGGCAGGCAACCGAGGCGCTCGCCGCGCCCGCCGAGCCCATCGCCGAGATCGTGCCGATCCGCCCCGAGATCGATGTCGCCGCCGCGGCCGAGCTCACCCGCGAACGGCCGGTCGCGCTCAGGGGCATGCTGGCCGAGATCGAGCAGCGTTATATCGAAGAGGCGCTGGCGGTGTCCGGCGGGGTGATCGCCGACGCGGCCCGCATGCTTTCGCTCCAGCGCACCACCCTCATCGAGAAGATGCGCAAATACGACGTGCGCGCCGCCTGATACTTAGTCCTTCGGCAGGCCGATCTGGGTCCAGGCGGTCGCGATCTCGCCGATCATCGTGCGAACCTGGCCGACCTTCTCCCCGTCATTTTCCGCCCCCGCCGCGGCCAGCAGCCGCCGCGCCTCGCGATAGATGGTGGCGAGGCTGGCCGCGATCTCGCCACCCTTGTCGAAATCGAGGCTGGTCTCCAGCCCGCTCAGGATTCTGAGCGCGCGCGCCTGGCGCTCGCCGCGCTGGACATAGTCGCCGCGCCGCACCGCGACCGCCATGGCGTCGATCGCCTTGATCAGCTCATCATACATCAGCTGGATGAGCTGATGCGGGGTCGCGCCCTCGATCCGGCTGCCCAGATCGACATTCTTGTAGCGCTGACTGGCGCCGGTAAATTGTCCCAGCGACACGAACATCACTCAAACTCCGTCACTGTTGTTCCGCCATCCGCTCAATTGCGATCGGCGGTCCACATCTTCACCTGCTGCTCGAGATAGGACTGGGTCGCCTTGAAGGCCGACACCTGCCGCTCCATCGCCGTGAAGCTGGCGAGCAGCTGATTGTAATATTTCTCCGAGCGCGTCTCGAGCGCGTCGCGGTCCTTGGCGATCGTCTTGGCCTCGGCGGCCAGCCGGTCGCTCGAACCCGTGAAGGGCCCGTTCGCGGCGCGCAGCGAATCGCGCAGCAGCTGGAGCGCGCCGCCCAAGCCGGCGTCGATCGTGATCGTCGCGCTCGCCACCGCGCCGCCGACGCCGAGGATCAGGCCCCGCGCCGCCGAGCCGGCCGGCGCGACGAGATTGTCGCCCGCGCCGAGCATCGCCAGCCCGTCGATCTCGCCGCTCGCGTCGCCGCCGGACACGCCGGGGACGACATTGGTCACGGTGTATGTGCCGGGCTTCACCTTGCCGACCAGGCTGTTGATCGTCAGCAGCGCGCTGCTGCTGCGCTGGCCGGGGTTGAACAGCGCCTCGACGCCGTCGGGATCGCTCGCCAGCACCGACGCGAGGCGGCTCGAATCCAGCGACAGGCTGCCGTCGCGGTTGGTGCGGACGCCGATCTCGGCCAGCGTGTGCGGGCCGTCGCCCTCGCTGGAGAGGGTCATGGTCGGCAGCCGGGCGAGGCCGGCGCGCATCTCGCGGACGCCGAGATCGCCGCGCAACACGCCTCCCTCGCCGTCGACACCAGCTGCGGTGGCCGAATTCACCATGTTGATCAGCTCGTTATAGGCGGTGACGAAATCGCCCATCGCCTGGGCAATCGCCGCGTCGGGGCGCGAGACACCCATCGCCACCGGAACGCCCGGAGCGCCGCGCCTCAGCTCGATCCGAACGCCCGCGATCAGATCGTCGAAGCTGTTGGTCGCCCGCTCGACCGGCACACCGTCGACGATCAGCGCCGCGTTGCGCGCCTCGAGCGCTTCGGTCATGCCACCGGTCACGCCGGGGCCGAAGGCGAAGCGCTCCAGCCCGGAGCTGGTGCCGACCGGCACCGACAGGGTGAAGACATTGGCCGCGCCGGTCGCGCCCTTGAGCACCAGCCGCGCGCCGGCAATGTCGGTGACGACGCTCGCGGTCACGCCGGCGTCAACATCGTTGATCGCCTTGGCGAGGCCGTCGAGACTGTCGTTCGCGGCGGTGATCGAGACGATGAACGATCCGGTGGCCGTGACCAAAGTGAGATCGCCCTGACCGACCGGATCGGTCCGCGCCGGCAGCGGCACCGACGAGAGGGTCTGCGCCTGCGCCAGGTGCGTCACCTCGATCGACGCCGAGAGACCGCTCAGCCGCGCGCCCGGGATGGCGGTCGCGCTCAGCACGCCCGGATCGGACAGGCTCGGCTGGCTGAACAAAGTGCCGCCGGAGATCAAAGAAGACAGAGCCGAGGCGAAGCCGTCGATGCCCTGGCTGACCAAAGCAAGCTGCGAGACCCTGGCGGCGTTCGCCTCCTCGCGCCTGGCGATCTGCGCCTGCTTGGGCGCCTTGGCCGCGGCGGCGAGATTGTCGACCAGCGACTTGACGTCGAGGCCGGAACCGATGCCGAGCTGATAACCGATGGATGTGCCAGCCATTGGGAAGCGCTCCTTGCGTTGCCATCGAATAACGGCTGCGGCGGGCGTTTTTTTAGCGATTCAGCGCGGAAGAATCAGCTTTTCAGCGCCTTGATCGCACGCGGATCGAGCCGCGCCTGGGCACCCAGCGAATCTTTCGGGTTGGAGCGCATCCGGCCCGCGACCGCCGCGCCGTCCGCGGCGGGCTCGGGTGCCGCCGCCCGGAGCTCGGCCGCGAGCTGCTCAACCCAGGGCTCGACGCACGCGCCGACCCGCTTCGCCAGGATCATCAGCCGCTCGATCTCCTCGAGCGTCAGGCGAAGGCTGTTGCCTCTGTCGATGCGCCGATCCTCGCCCATGCTGGCGATAACGGCCGGAACTGACCCGGGTTAAGCCTCGGGCATGCCGCGCGCGTCGAAGCGCAAGGCCTGCGGCACCTCGACCTCGGGCTGGCCGCCCGCCGCCAGTGCGGCGTCGAGGTTGAAGACGAAGGCGAGCACGCTCGCCACCGCCATGTAGAGATCCTCGCGGATCACCTGGCCCGCGCGCGAGGTGTAATAGAGCGCGCGGGTGAGCTGCGGGTAGGAGAGCATCGGCACCTCATGCTCGCCGGCGAGGTCGCGGATCGCCTCGGCGGTCGCGCCGCGGCCCCTGGCGAGCACGATCGGCGCCGCATCCTCGCCGGGGCGATAGCGCAGCGCGACCGCGAAATGCGTCGGGTTGGTGAGCACGACCGTGGCCTCCACCATCGCCTTGCGCGCGGAATTGCGGGCGGTCTCGCGCTGGCGCTGGCGGAGCGCGGCGCGCAGCTCCGGCGAGCCTTCGGTCTGCTTGTGCTCGTCCTTGGTTTCCTGCTTGGTCATCTTCAGCCGCTGCAGGCGCTGATACATCTGCGCCGGCACATCGATCATCGCGATCGCCGCCAGCGCCACCGCCATCACCAGCACCGCGATGATGAAAGTGTTGCCGAGATTGGCGAGCGCGGGCCGCATCTCCTGCGCCGACAGGCCGATCATCGACCGGGTCTCGCCGAGCAGCAGCCAGGCACCGACCCCGCCGAGGAGAATGACCTTGGCGATCGACTTGCCGAGCTCGATCATCCCCTGCGCGCCGAAAATGCGCTTCACGCCGGCGATCGGATCGATCTTGCTGCCCTTGAAGCCGAACGCCTGCGGCCGGAAGCCGAGCGAGCCGAGCATGGCCGGTGCGCCGACCGCCGCGATGAGGGTCAGCGCGAACAAGGCGATGATCGGCAGGATGACGATGCCGATCAGTCGGAGCGCCGTCGTGGCCGGATCGAAATCGCGCAGGTCCGCCGCGTCGAACGACAAAGCGTCGGTCAACATCGTCTCCATCGTGCCGACGATCATCGGTCCCATGAAGGCGATCCAGGCCGCGCCGACGAGGACGACGAGCGCCGTCCCCAGCTCGCGTGACTGAAGGACGTCACCTTTTCCCGCCGCGTCGCGCCGGCGTTTTTGTGTCGGCGCTTCGGTTTGCTGGTCTTTATCCGGAGTCTCGGCCACGGCTCAGGCTCCGAGCGCGATCCGGCGCGCTTCCTCGAGCCCCATCCGGATCGCCGCGACGATCCCTTCGCCGAGCACCGGCGCGGCGATGGCGAGGAGGACAATGCCGGCCATCAAAGCGGCGGGGAAGCCGACGGCGAACAGGTTGAGCTGCGGCGCCGAGCGCGCTAGCATCGCCATCACGATCTGGACGAGGACGATCGCGAAGGCGACCGGCAGCGCGATCGAGAGGCCCGCGGCGAACAGGACGCCGCCGAACAGGACGAGGCCGTTGATGCTGTCCGCGGCGATCCAGGCCGCCCCCGGCGGCAGCGCGCGATAGCTCTCGACGATCGTCGCGGCGAGCGCGAGATGGCCGCCGATCGACAGGAACAGGAAGGTGGCGAGGATCGACAGGAACTGGCCGAGCACCGGATTGGACTGACCGTTCTGCGGGTCGATCGAGGCGGCGAAGCCGAGGCCCATCGCATTGCCGATCACCTCGCCGGCGAGCAGCGCGCAAGAGAAGCCGATCTGGACCGCGAAGCCGAGCGCGAGGCCGGCCATCACCTCGCTCGCGACCAGCATGAAGCCGGCCATCGACGCGAGCCCTTCGGCGGGCAGCTGAAAAGGCGCGACGCTGAGCGCCGGGATGCCGAGCGCGAGCGCGACGATCAGCCTGAGCTGCACCGGCACGAAATTGGCCCCGAACACCGGCGCGGCGAGGAAGGCGGCGCCGGGGCGGATCATCGCCACCAGCCACAGCCAGAGCGTTGCCTCGACCCCCGCGAAGCCGGCCGGGATCATCGCACGATCTCAGGGATTCGGGCGAAAATCTCCTGGGTGAAATCGACCAGCAGGCCGATGATCGCGCCGCCGAAGATGGCGAGGCAGATCGCGACGACGATCAGCTTCGGCACGAAGGTCAGGGTCTGCTCGTTGATCGAGGTCGCCGCCTGGACCATGCCGAGCAGCAGACCGGCGAGCAAAGCCGGAATCAGGATCGGCGCGCAGGCGAGCGCGAGGATCCACAGCGATTGCTGGGCGACGCCGATGAAATAATCGGGATTGTCGGCGACCATGAGCCGCGCCTCACCCTGTCGCGAAGGAGGCGGCGAGCGATCCCATCGTCAGCGCCCAGCCGTCGACGAGCACGAACAAGAGCAATTTGAACGGCATCGAGACGATCGTCGGCGACAGCATCATCATGCCCAGCGACATCAGGGTCGATGAGACAATGAGGTCGATGATCAGGAAGGGCAGGAATATCAGGAAGCCGATCTGGAACGCCGTTTTCAATTCGCTGGTGACGAAGGCCGGGAGCAGGATCGAGAAGGGCACGTCCTGCGGCCGCGCGAAGGTCGGCGTGCCGGCCATCTCCGCGAACAGGCGCAAATCGCCCTCACGGGTCTGAAGGATCATGAACCGGTGCAGCACCGTGCCGGAGCGCGACACCGCCTCCTCCAGCGTGATCTGGCCGGAGCCGTAAGGCGTGTAGGCGCTCTGGTTGATCTCGGTGACCACCGGCCGCATGACGAACAGGCTGAGGAAGAGCGCGAGGCCGACCAGCACCTGGTTCGGCGGTGTGTTCTGGAGCCCGATCGCCTGCCTGAGGATCGAGAGCACGATGATGATCCGGGTGAAGCTGGTCATCATCAGGAGGATCGACGGCAGCACCGTCAGCAGGCTCATCAGGAGCAGGATCTGCAAGCTCAGGGAGAGCGGCCGGCCGTCGCCGGCGAGCGTCCCCATCGCCCGGTCGAGCGCGCCGGGCTGGCCGCCCGCCGTGGCTGGCCCCGGCGGCGTCGCGGCAGGCGCGGGAGCCGGCGCCGCCTGGGCGGCCGGGGCCTGCGGCTGAGCCTGGGCCTGCGCCACATCGGGCGCGGCGACCAGGATCAGGAAAAGAACGGGTATCGCGGCGATCAAGAGCCGCTTCAGCACATCAGGCATCGGCCGTCGCCTCGGCTCCGGCGGGCGCCGCGCCTTCGGTCAGCAGCTGGACGCCGCCGGTGCGGGTCACCGCGAGCAGCAGCCGCTTGCCGGAAAAATCCACCACCGCGAGCCGTCCGGTCGCGCCGAGCGGGACCGCGTCGACCAAATTGACCAGCCGCTCGCGATTGCCCAGCGCCATGCCCGGCTGGACCTTGCGCCACAGCCAGAGCGCGCCGAACGCCATCGCGCCGACCAGCGGCACGAGGACCAGCAATTTGAGGACATAGGTCGTCATTACTTGCGCCGCTCGGCGCCAGCCACGCCGCCTTCGGCGACGACCTCGACGACCCGGATGCCGAAGCGGCCGTTCACCGTCACCACCTCGCCCTTGGCGATCAGGGTGCCGTTGGCCATGATGTCGAGCAGCTCGTGGCTCTGCCGGTCGAGCTCGACGACGCTGCCTTCGGCCAGCTCCATCAGCTCGGACAGCTTCAGCGCGGTCGAGCCGACCTCGACCGAGAGCCGCACCGGAATATCGGCGATGAGGCCGTAATTGCGGCGCGAGAACGCGGACTCATCCGCCGGCCCCGCCTCCATGATCTCCTGACCTTCCTTCACGATGCCAGTCTCCCTTGTTCGATCCGTTCGATCCGCAATGCCGCGCGCCCGTCATGCTCGCCGACCGCGCCGATCGCGATCCGCCGGCCTTCGACGATGAGCGGCACAAGATGCGGCAAGCTGACCGGGATCACGTCGCCGGTCTGCAGCCGCATCAATTCCGAAAGCTGGAGCTCGGGGCGGGCGAGCACGGTGCGCGCTTCCACGCGAACCTCGCCCAAAGCGGCGTCGAGTCGCGCCTTCCATTCGGCATTCTTCGCGCCGACCTCGTCGGGCATCTTCGCCGCCAGCGCCGCCTCGACCGAGCGCAGCCCGGCGAGCGGATAGAGGAACTCGATCGTCGCGGTCTGGCCGGGCCAGGGCTGGACGGTGAATTGTGAAACGGCGACCGGCTCGTCGGGCTTGGCCAGCGCGACATAGCCGATATTGGTCTCGCGCGCCCTGAGCGCCGGCTTGGCCGGAATGATTTCCGCCCAGGCCTCGGCGAGCGCGCCAATCAGCGCCTCGGCGAACCGGCCGAGCAGGCTTTCCTCGGTCGCGGTGAACTCCTTGCCGCGCTTGGTCGCCGTGATGCCGCTGCCGCCATAGAAGGCGTCGACCATCCGGCTGATGAAATCGGATTCCACCTTCAGGAGGATCGGCCCCTTCATCGGCTTGAAGCTGTAGAGGCTGAGGCTGGTGAACTCAGGTTGCTCGGCCTGCCAGTCGCCGAAATTGCGGATCACGGTCGGCGCGGCGGCGATCTTCGGTTTCGCCCGGGCGAGCGGCTCGATCACGCTGCGCAGCTTGCGCGCCAGCCGCTCGTTCAGCCGGTCGATCGCCGGCAATGTCGGGGTCGGCCGGCCGATCTCGGCGCCGAACGGGAAAGGCCGCGCGGAACCGTTGGTCCCGCCCGGCCCGGCCTCCTGGCCGTCAGCCATAAGGGCAGAGATTTCCTCGCCGGTCAGAGTGGATTTCTTGCTCATTGCGTGACGAAGCTCGTGAAGTAGACCTCGTCTATCCCGCCAAAACCTTCCCGATTGGTTAACACGTTGTTTATCGCGTTTCGCAGGGTTTCCTTAAGCTCTTCCTTGCCCCGCAACGTGGTGATCGCGACCGGGTCCGCCTCCGACAAGGTGGTCAGGATCGCGGAGCGGATCGCCATATCGTGGGCGGTCAGCCGCTCGCCGACGCGCTGGTCGTAAAAGGTCGAAACGCCGATGGCGATCTGGACGAAGGCATCGCCGCCGCGCAGGTTCGAGGTGAAATTGCCCTCGAGCGGAATGTAGGTCGCCTGAAAGACGCGCGGGTCGGGCCGGCCGTTGCGGCCGCGGGCGCGCTGCCGGGCCTCGGCCGCGGCCTCGTCGCTCACCCCTTCGCGCACGACCAGCTGCGGTTGGCTCGGATCCTCGGCCTCCGCTTCATGCCCCCCGCCGTAAACCGCATAATAGCCCCCCGCCGCGCCGCCGCCGATGACGATCAGCGCGAGGAGAAGGAAGAGCAGCTTCTTGCCGCGCTTCTTTTTCTTCTTCGGCTCGGGCGCCGCCTCTTGCGGCACGTCCTCGATGACGATGTCGGTCATGGTCCCTTCCTTCAGGCGTAGCGGTCGGACCGGCCCGGAGCCGGAGCGGATGAGTTGGTGTCGGGCCGGGTGCCGCGAACGATGCGAACCACGTCGTTCGGCTGGGCCTCGGCATTGCGGCGCGGATCGCCGCCTTGCTGGGTCGCGGTGCCGAGATCGACCTCGGTGCCGGCCAGCCGCACGCCCTGGGCGCGCGCTTCGGCGGCGAGGCGCGGCTGGGCGTCGATCAGGAGGTTGCGCGCCGCCTCGGTCTCGACGGTGAGGCGCACGGTCGCGCCGCGCTCCCCTTGCGACAGCTCGACCTGAAGAGTTCCAAGCGTCTGCGGATGCAGCCGGAAGCGCAGCGGCTCGTCGGTCGCGCCGGCGCGGGCGATGTCGCGCGCCAGCCGGTCGAGCCACTGATTGTCATTGGCGAGATCGAGCTGCCGCTCCACGACCAGGTCCGCGACCGCTGGCGCCGCATTCGCCGCCGGAGCGGCGACGGGCGCCGTCGTCTGCGGGGCGGCGGAGATGGTCGATATGGTCGCCGAAACCGGCACGGCCGGCTGAACCGCCGTCTCGATACGCGCGACGACTGGCTCCGGCGCGCGCGGCGTTATGCTCACCGCGGCCGGCTCGGCGGACTTGCTCTGGGGAAGCGCGACGGAGGTTGCGCGGCCGGGCTTCTCGGCCCTTGCGGCCGGCTTGCCGCCGATTTTCTCGACGGCCGCCTTGACCGCCGCATCGACCAATGCGGCGCCGGCCGCATCGTCGCCAGCCGGCGAGATCGCCTGCGTATCCGGAGTGGCCCGGAGCGTCGATGCAGCCTGAAACTGCGCCTTCGCGCCGTTCGGTTGAGCGACCGGCACGGTGTGCATCTGAACTGGCGCGGCCTCGGTCTGAACCGCGGCGGCAACAGGCGTGACCGGCACGACGGCGACCGGGAAGCCGCTCTGCGCCTGGAGTAGCGGGATGATGTCAGCCTGGGCCGCGCCGTCGGGCGCGGTCTCGCCGGGGGCGCTTTCGGCTTCGCCTTCGGGCGGCGCCGCGCGCAAAGTCACCGCTTCGGCCGGGGTCGCGCCCAGTCCGGCGACGATCGCCACCAGCGGCCCGCCGCTCAGCAGCTGCGCAAAGAAATCCAGCGCCGCGCCGTCGGCGTCGGGCGCGCCCGGCACGCCCGGGGTGGGGACCGCCGGAGCGATCGGAAGGTTGGGGACCGAGGCCATCACTCTGGTTCTCCTTGCGCGAAGCGGGGACGGCGGCGGCCGAGCATCCTCAGCCGCCGTTCGGATTGTTCCTCGGCGGCGTAAGCAGCCGCCTGTTCGAGCTTTTCGGCGCCTTCCTGGTCGCGGCGGGCGGCACGCCGCTCGCCCTCGCGGGTCGCGGCCATGGCGCGCGCCGCGCCGAGCGAGGTGCCGAGGCCGAAGCGCGCTTCGTCCAGGCGCATGCCGAGCTCGCCGATCCGGGCGAGCGCCGCGCCGGTCGTCATGCCAGTGGCTGGCTGCAATTCGCTCCGCATCTGGTGGAGCCGGGCGCGATTGCCCTCGATAATCCGGACGCGCTGCGCCGCATCGACGGCGGCGGATGCCGCCACCCCGTGCTGGATGCGCCGCACCCGGACGATCCGCGCGCGCTGCCGGACGAGGGCGCTCATATCGCCATCATTCCGGTGAGATCGGCGACGGAGTCGGCGAAGTTCGCCCGCTCCTCCGGCGCCTGCTTCAGGAATTCCAGGATTTCGGGCCGGCGGACGATCGCGGCGTCGATCAGCGGATCGCTGCCAGCCGAATAGGCGCCCATCAGGATGAGGTCACGATTCTCCTCGAACGCCGACCAGAGCCGGCGGAAGACCGCCGCCGCCTCGGCATGGTCGGGCTCGACGATGTCGGCCATCACCCGCGACAGCGAGCGGCCGACGTCGATCGCCGGAAACACGCCCTGCTCCGAAAGGCCGCGCGACAGGATGATATGGCCATCGACGATCGCCCGCGTCGCATCGACGATCGGATCGTCCGCGTCGTCGCCATCGGCGAGCACCGTGTAGAGCGCGGTGATCGAACCGCCGCTCATCGAATCCGCGCCGGCGCGCTCGACAAGGCGCGGGATGAGGCCGAGCGCGGAGGGCGGATAGCCCTTCACCGTCGGCGGCTCGCCCAGCGACAGGCCGATCTCGCGCTGCGCATGGGCGATGCGGGTCAGGCTGTCGAGCAGCAGCAGCACCTTGAGGCCGCGGGCGCGGAAATCCTCGGCGATCGCGGTCGCCCGCATCGCGGCGCGCAGCCGCAGCAGCGGCGCATGATCGGCGGGGACCGCGACGACGACCGCCTTGCGGCGCACCTCCGGCGGAAGCTTGGTGGCCAGGAAGTCGCTGACCTCGCGGCCGCGCTCGCCGATCAGGCCGACGACGATCACGTCGGCGTCCGCGCCGACCATCATCTGGCCCATCAGCACCGATTTGCCGACGCCGGAGCCGGCGACGATCGCGATCCGCTGGCCTACGCCGGCGGTGAGCAACGCGTTGATCGCCCGCACGCCGGTGTCGAATATCTGCGTCACCCGGCCGCGGTCGAGCGGGTTGCCGCGCCGGCCGGCGAGCGGCCAGCTCTCGGCGGTCGCGATCGGGCCCAGGCCGTCGAGCGGCCGGCCGAGCGCGTCGACAACCCGGCCGAGCAAGGCCGGGCCGACATCGGCCAGGCTGCTCGACGAATCCGGTTCGACCCGCGCGCCAGCGGCATGGGCGGCGTCGCCGTCCAGCGCCATCAGCAGCGAGCGGGAGCCCTTGAAGCCGACCACCTCGGCGCGTGCCGCATGGCCGTCGGCGGCGATGATCCGCGCCCCGGCGCCGATCGGGCGCGAGAAGCCGGTCGCCTCCATCATCAGCCCGTCATAGGCGGCGAGCCGGCCGATACGGCGCGGCCCGCCGGCGATATGCACCGGCGCCAGCATCTGGCGGGCCTGATCCAGAGCCAGGCTCATTTCGCCCCCATCCGGTCGAGAGCAGTGCGCAGGCGCTCGAGCCGGACCGCCGGCCCATCCTCGATCCAGCCATGGCCGGTTTCCAGCACGAGCGCGCCGCGCTCCAGCGCCGGATCGGCGAGCAATTCTATCTCCAGTTCCGCCGTCTCGAGGAGCGCCGCGTCCTCGGGATGGGCGCGGAGCCGCGACGGCTCGGTGTCCTTGCCGATCAGCTCCGCCGCCTCGCTGGCGCGGGCGAGCAGGGTCATGCCGTCGATCTCGACCTCGCCGACGACCTGGCGGACCAGCCGGTCCACCGTCTCGGCGAGCAGCATGGCGAGCGCCCCGGTCGGCTCCGGCTTCAACATCTCGAGCGCGCCGGCGAGCCGGGCGATCGCGTCGCGCTCGGCGGCGATCTCAAGTTCGATCGTCGCCCGTGCGTCGGCATAGCCCTGGGCATAAGCGTCCGCTTCGGCTTCACCCTCGCCGTCCAGATCATTCTCGCCGGCCAGCCCGAAGGCAGCGCTCGGCCGTGGCCGGAACGCGGCTTCGCCCCGCCGCAGCACGAAGCCGCCGAGCGGTGCGATCTCGCTGGGATCGGTCTGGCGCAGCAGCCTAGACATAATCGTCCCCCCGGCCAGCGAGCATCAGGGTGCCGGCGTCGGCGAGGCGGCGGGCGGTGGCGAGCACCTCCTTCTGCGCCTCGTGGACCTCGGCGAGCCGCATCGGGCCGCGCTCGGCCATCTCGTCGCGGATCGAATCCGCGGCGCGGGCCGACATGCAGCCCAGCATCTTCTCGCGCAGACCTTCCTCGGCGCCCTTGAGCGCGACGATGAGCACGTCATTCTCGACGTTGCGGAGCAAGACGCCGAGATTCTTCTCGTCCAGCTCGCCAAGGTCGTCGAAGATGAACATCTCGTCCTCGATCTTCTGGGCGAGCTGCTTGTCGGCCTTGGCGAGGGTGCGGATGATCGGCTTGTCGGTGCCGGGCCGCATATTGTTCATGATCTTCGCCGCCTCACTGGCGCCGCCGCGCGCGGCGGCCGGCGTCGTCGTGACGCGCGCGCCTTCTCGGATCAGGATCTGCTCCAGCTCCTCGAGCGCCTCGGACGTCACGGATTCGAGCTTCGCAACGCGATAGATGATGTCGGGCTGCGCTTCGGCCGGGAGCAATTGCAGCACGTCGGCGGCGATCGGCGGCTCGAGATGGGCGAGCACGAGCGCCGCGATCTGCGGATGTTCGGGCTCGACCAAAGCGGCGATCGTCCGGGCGTCCATCCAGCGCAGGGCATCGAGCGCGCGGCTGCGCGTCGGCGGGGTGATCCGGGCGAGCATGCCCTCGGCCCGCTCGGCGCCCAGCGCATGCTCCATCACCGCGCGGATGCGCGGCGCGGCGCCGAAGCCGATCGTGGTGCGCGCCTTGGTCCGGGTCATGAAGGTGTTGAACACCTGCTCGACCTGGTTCTCCGAGACGTCGGCGACGTTGAACATCGCGCTGCCCAGATGCTGGACCTCATGCGGGTCGAGATGGCTTAGAATCTCGGCCGCCTCGGCGTCGCCGAGCATCATCAACAGGATCGCCGCCGCCTCGCTGCCGCCGGGCCCGGCGCGCGGGGTGACGGAGGGAGGAACGACCGGCTCGATATTCTCCATGACGGTTCAGGCTCCTTGCGCGTCGACGCGGATGAGATCGCGCACCACCAAAGCGGCGCGGGCGGGGTCCTGGCGGACGAAGGTGCGGATGAGCGCGGCGCGCGCCTCATAGTCGCGGGTCGCCTCGATCATCTCGAGGCTCACCTTCATCTCCAGATCGGAACGGGCGCGGTCGGCCAGCACGTTGGCGATCTCGCCGCCGACCGAGTTGCGCGCCTGGCTGCGGTTCTCGGCCCGTTTGGCGAGCGCCGCCGAGCCCTTCTTGAGCAGCGGCCGCCCGACGAAGAACACGAACAAGAGGACGATGACGATCGCACTGCCGTTGCGGACCAAAGGCGAGATCCAGGCGGCCTCGGACCAGGAGGCGGTGGATTCCGGCGCCGCGACGAAATCGCGCGCGTTGATCGCGACCACGTCGCCGCGCGCCTGGTTGAAGCCGATCGCGCCGCGGATGAGCGCCTCGATCTGCTGGATTTCCTGGCGGCTGCGCGGCCGTCCCTCGGTGTTGCGCAGCGCGACGGCCACCGAGACCCGGCTGACCGCGCCGCTCTGCTGGCGGGTGACCGACACTTCCCGGCCGAGCGCGAAGTTGCGGTTGTAATTCTCGCTGCGCCGACCGGCGGCGA
>NZ_JBQTIN010000011.1:0-12155 GCF_052388015.1 Sphingosinicella sp. | reverse complement strand
GCCGAGCTTCAACCTGCGCATCGTCTTCGAGGGCGAGGAGGAAGCGGGCTCGCCCAATCTCGCCGCCCTGCTTCGCCGCCATCGCGACACGCTCCGCTCCGACGGCTGGATCATCATCGACGGCCCGGCCCACCAGTCCGGCCCGCCGCAGCTCAGCCTCGGCGTGCGCGGCGACGTCAACATGGAGGTCACGGTCCACGGCCCCGTCCGCCCGCTGCACAGCGGCCATTACGGCAATTGGGCGCCCAACCCGGCCCAGATGCTGGCCGAATTGCTCGCCTCGATGCGCGACGAGAACGGCCGCGTGACGATCGCCGGCTTCTACGACGATGTCGTGCCGCTGACCGCCGCCGAGCGCGCCGCGATCGCCGCCGCGCCCGTGCCCGACGATCAGCTCCGCCGCGAACTCGGCCTCGCCCGCACCGAGGGCAATGGCGCGCGTCTCACCGAGCTGATCAACCTTCCCTCGCTCAACATCAACGGCTTCCGCAGCGCCGATGTCGGCGAGCGCTCGCGCAACGTCATCCCGACGACCGCGACCGCGGCGCTCGACCTCCGCTTGGTCCTCGGCAACACGCCGGACCGACAGGTCGACCGGGTGATCGCCCACATCCGCGCCCAGGGCTATGAGGTGCTCGACCGCGAACCGACGATGGCCGAGCGCCGCCGCTTCCCGCGCATCGCCACCGTCACCCGCGAACGCGGCTATCCCGCGGAGCGGACGTCGCTCGACAACCCGCTCGCCCAGTCGCTCACCCGGGCGCTGCGCGCCAATGGCGATTTGGTCGTGCTGCCCAGCCTCGGCGGCAGCCTGCCGCTCTACCTCATCCGTCAGGAGCTGGGCGCGGCGACGATCACGCTCGGCCTGTGGAACCACGACAACAACCAGCATGCCGAGGACGAGAATGTCCGCGTCGGCCATCTCCTGAACGGCATCGTCGCCGTGGCCAACGTCCTGACGATGGAGTAGCGGGGCGCGGATGAGCGTCACCGTACGTCCCGTCGCCAGCAAGGCCGACAAAAAGGCCTTCGTCGAGCTCGCTTACCGGCTCAATGCCGGCGACCCGAACTGGGTGCCGCCGCTGAAGGACGAAGTCCGCGGCCTGATCACGCCGGGCAAGAACCCCTGGTTCGAGCATGCAGAGGCGCAATTCTTCCTCGCCGAACGGGGCGGCAAGCCCGTCGGCCGGATTTCCGCCCAGGTCGACCAGCTCGTGCTCGAGCATATGGGCGCCGGACTCGGCCAGTGGGGGATGTTCGAGGCCGAGGACGAGGCGATCGCGCATGCCTTGCTCGCCGCGGCCGAAGACTGGCTCAGGGCGAAGGGCATGACCCGCTCGATGGGCCCCTTCTCGCTCGGCATCTGGGACGAGCCCGGGCTGCTGGTCGAGGGCCACGATCATCCGCCGATGGTGATGATGGGGCACAACCGGGCCGAATATCAGGGCTGGATCGAAGGCGCGGGCTATCGGGGCGTCAAGGATCTCTACACCTACGACGTGCCGTCCGACCGCCCCTTTCCGCCGATCGTCGAACGGATCGTCGCCTCGGGCGAGAAGAATCCGCGAATTCGCATCCGCAAGGTCGACAAGAGCCGCTTTGCGGAGGAATCGGCGCTGATCCTCTCGATCCTCAACGAGGCCTGGTCGGACAATTGGGGCTTCATCCCGCTGACCGACAGCGAGATCGCTTATGCGGGCAAGAAGCTCAAACCCATCGTGCTCGAGGACATGATCCTGGTCGCCGAATATGACGCGGAGGAGGGCACCGGGATCGAGCCGGTCGCCTTCATGATCGGCCTGCCCGACGTCAACGAGTTCATCCGGGATCTGAAGGGCGAGCTCTTCCCCTTCGGCTTCGTTAAATTGCTCTGGCGGCTGAAGCGGATGCGGCCCACGGGCGGCCGCGTGCCGCTGATGGGCGTGGTGAAGAAGCTGCACGCGACCCGCCTCGCCAGCCAGCTCGCCTTCATGATGATCGAATATATCCGCCGCGCCGGCAACGGCCATTACGGCATCACCCGCGCCGAGGTCGGCTGGATCCTCGACGACAACGCACCGATGCTCTCGATCGCCAACGCGATCGAGGCGCGCCGCAACCGCACCTACCGCATCTACGAGAAGGCGCTGCGGCAATGAGGCAAGTGGGGGCGATCGCTCTGCTGGCGCTTTCGGCTTGCACCCCGATTGGCGGCGACCGGAACAATGTCGTCGAGCCGGCCAATCAGTCCGCCGCCAATCGCGCGGCCCCGGCGCCAGTGCCCGCCCCCACCGCCGAATCGCCGCTTGTCGGCCGCTGGGCGGATGTCGGCGCCAGCTGCGCGAACCCGGTGGAGATTTTCGGCAACGGCACTTTCCGGGCCGTCGATGGCAGCCGTGGCCACTGGCGGGTGGAAGGCGATCGGCTGCGGATAAACGTCGGCGCGCGCGTCTTCAATTTCCAGCTCGTCTCGGTCACCCGCGACCGCCTTGATGTGATCGACGGAAACGGCCAGCGCGGCGCCTCGGTCCGTTGTCCATGACCGGCCGCGCGGCGCTGGCCCTGCTTCTGTTCGCCGCCCCGGCCGCGGCGCAGCGCGTGCCGCCGCTCACACCTTCGTTCATGGTCGGGCGCTGGACCGACAATGGCGATTGCGCGCGCTATGTGATCTTCCGCAGCGACGGCACCTTTCTGTCCCATGCCGGCGGCGAAGGGACCTGGCGGCTGGCGCGCGATCGCCTGACCCTGACGCCGCGCGGAGGCCGTGCGACCGTGCTGGGCGCGACCGTCCTCGCCCAAGGCCGCATCGCGATCGTCAACCCGGACGGCTCGCGCGGCGTCTCGGAGCGCTGTCCGGCCCGCTGAAGCGAAGCGGCGGCGCGCCCGGCTGCCGCGATCGCCGCTTCGCGACTCGTCGGCGACATGCTAAGCGAAGCCCCGGCGCGCGTAACACGGTAAATCTTGCTGCCGTAGCACGGGTCCGGCCCCCAGGCCGTCCGAACGCTTAGTGGGGAATGCAAGTCCCACCGCGCGCCACCGCCCGTCCCTTTGGCTGTCTCTTCTGCTTGTTCGGCGCTCAGCCGCAGGGCCCCCCCTCGCCGCGATTGCGGCAGGAATCGAGGCCCTCTAGGATGTACCGGCTGCCGCGACGCTGCTCCTCGGCGGTGCGGTCCCATTCCGCCTTGGTCAGGCAGACGCGGCGGCGGGCGGCTACCCAGCCGGTCTCACCCTGGGTCCGGCAGATCCGCCTGCCCTTGCTTTCAGGGGCATCCTTCTGGGTCATCTGGGCAAGGCTCGATGCATCGAGCGCGATCAGCGACAGGGGAATTGCGACTCCCGCGATCAGAGCTCTCAGCATGCCAGCCTCCTCGAACCGAACGGCGCTCAGGCTAGTCCCGCAATGAGCCGCGCGCAATCCGGGCTCAATCGGCGAGCTGCACCCAGGTAGGGGCATGGTCGCTCGCCTTTTCCCGGCCGCGATAGTCCTTGTCGACGCCGGCGTCGCGAAGCCGGTCGGCGGCTTGCGCGCTGAGCAGCAGGTGATCGATCCTGAAGCCCGCATCGCGCTCCCAGCCGCGCATCTGATAATCCCAGAACGTATATTGCGGCCCGTCGGGATGGCGGGTCCGGATCGCGTCCGTGAAGCCGAGATTGGCGATCGTGCGGAACGCCGCCCGGCTCTGCGGCTGGGCGAGCGCGTCCGATGCCATCGCCTTGGCCGAGAAGACGTCGTCGGGATCGTCGGTCGGAATCACGTTCCAGTCGCCGGCGAGCACGACCGGTTTCTCCTCGGCCAGCAGCTCGACCGCAAGGGCGCGAAGCCGGTCCATCCAGGCGAGCTTGTAGGCGAACTTCTCCGTGCCAACTGGATTTCCGTTAGGCAGGTAGATCGAGGCCACGACCACGCCGGCCACGTCGGCCTCGATATAGCGGCTGTGCGTATCGTCCGGATCGCCGGGAAGGCCGATGCGGCGCAGCGCCGGCAGCGACGCGGCGGGGGTCAGGATGGCGACGCCGTTGAACCCCTTCTGGCCGTGCCAGACGCCGTCATAACCGGCGGCGCGCAGATCCAGGATCGGGAAGCTGTCGTCGTCGCACTTCAGCTCCTGCAGGCAGAGGATGTCGGGCTTCTGCTCGTCGAGATATTCGATCAGGCGCGGCAGCCGGGCGCGAATGCCATTGAGGTTGTAGCTGACGATCTTCATGACCCGCGCATAGCAGCCGGGCGCAGGCCGGGAATAGGCCGCGATTTGCCTTGTTCCGCCGCAAGCGTCATGCTGCCCTGAAGCAAGTAAGAGAGCGGGACGAGGATTTGGAAACGGCAGCGGCAGGAAAAAGCGGGCGCATCCGGTTGACATCGCATCCCGGCTCGCGCCGGCCGGGGCGTTTCCAGCTCAAGTGGGGCGCGCCAACCGCCGCCGAGCGCGGCCCGGTCATCGCCACCGTCAACGCCGGCGGGGACCGCAATGCGATCGGCGCGCATGGCGGCTCCTATTGCATCTACCGCGCGCTGGCGATCTCGTCCGGCGCGATGGACCCGCAGGCGCGGCCCGACCTCAACGACACGGCGCCGGTCTGCGAGATCGGGCCCCATCCGCAATGGGGCGATCCCGGCAAGATCGTCTCGCTCGACCCCTGGGGCCATCGCGTCGCGCATGATTTCGCCGTGCCACTGGCCGACGGGCTCGACCTCCGCCCGTCGATCGCGATCACCAAGGCGCGGCTCACTTTGCCGGAGATCCAGGACGCGATCGAAGCGGGCCGGCTGGACGTGGACGGCGACATCGTCCGCGAAGCCGGAGACGTCTCCGTCACCAAGATGGCCGTCGATCCGGTCTGGTGGCTGCCCGGCGTCGCCGAGCGTTTCGGGGTGAGCGAATCCAGCCTTCGGCGCTGCCTGTTCGAGGAGACCGGCGGCATGTATCCGGAGCTCGTCACCCGGCCGGACATGTCGGTTTTCCTGCCGCCAATCGGCGGCATGACGCTCTACGTCTTCGGCGACCCGGCCGAGCTGGGCCGCAAGACCCTCACCTGCCGCGTCCATGACGAATGCAACGGATCGGACGTGTTCGGCTCCGATATCTGCACCTGCCGCCCCTATCTCACCCACGGCATCGAGGAGGCGACCCGGGCCGCGCAGCAGGGCGGCGTCGGCCTCATCGTCTACAACCGCAAGGAAGGCCGCGCGCTCGGCGAGGTGACCAAGTTCCTCGTCTACAACGCCCGCAAGCGCCAGCCGGGCGGCGATCAGGCGGCGACCTATTTCGAGCGCACCGAATGCGTCGCCGGCGTTCAGGACGCGCGCTTCCAGCAATTGATGCCGGACGTGATCCACTGGCTCGGGATCAGCCGCATCGACCGCTTCGTGTCGATGTCCAATATGAAATATGATGCCCTCGCCGGCGGCGGGATCGAGATCGGCGAGCGCGTTCCGATCCCCGACTGGCTGGTTCCCGAGGACGCGAGCGTCGAGATGGAAGCGAAGAAGGCGGCCGGCTATTTCACCACCGAAGCGCCGCCGAGCGCCGACGCGCTCAAGAAGACCGTCGGCCGCGATCTCGGCAAATTCTAGCCCGAATGGTCGACACGTCCGAAGCTCTGCACAGCCTGCTCAACGCCGCCGCGGTCCGTGAGCGGGCGCACGAAATGCTCGACCTCGCGGTCGCGGGTAAAGTCGAGGGGTGGGCGGTCGATCTCGGCCGCCTTCCCACCGCCGCCGATCTGGTCGCTTCGATAACGCGCGAGCGTTTCCCGACCCTCGACATCCCGTTCCATGCCCGCTGGCGCCACTTCGTCGCGGGAGCCCCGGAATTGCCGAGCGGCGACCCGGCGGAGCTTGCCCGCGCGGCCTTCGAGCTTGCCATCCTTTCGGTACTACTCGACGCCGGCGCGGGGCCGGCCTGGCATTATGTCGACCCGAAGAGCGGCCAGACGCTGAAACGCTCGGAAGGGCTGGCTGTCGCAAGCCAGCGCATGGTCGAGGCTGGCGCGTTGAACGATCTCGCCTACCTTGAAACCGAGACGCTGGCGCGCGGTTTTCAGGTCTCGGAGGACAATCCGCTTCTGGGCCTGGACGGCCGCGTTGCTTTGCTCCGTCGCCTCGGCGCCCAAATCCGCGCGCGGCCGGACCTGTTTGTGGGCGGACGTCTCGGCGGGCTCCACGACTTTCTCGCGGCGCGGGCGGATGGAAGCAGTCTACCCGCCACGGCGATCCTCGAACTGCTGCTCGAGGCGCTGGGGCCGATCTGGGCGGACCGGCTGATGATCGACGGCATACATCTGGGCGATTGCTGGCGCCATCCGGCGATCCGGCGCGACGAGGCCAGCGACGGCCTGGTGCCGCTGCACAAGCTCTCGCAATGGCTGGCTTATTCGCTGATCGAGCCGCTGCAGGATTCCGGCATCGCGGTGGTCGAGATCGACGGCCTCACCGGCCTCGCCGAATATCGCAACGGCGGCCTGTTCGTGGACATGGACGTGCTCCAGCTCGCCGACCCGGCCGACGCGTCGCGGACGCACAACGTCTCCGACCCGTTGATCGTCGCCTGGCGCGCGATGACCGTCGCACTGCTCGACCGGATGGCGCCCCTCGTCCGCGAGCGGCTCGGCGTGAGCACGGCGGACTTCCCGCTCGCCCGCATGCTCGAGGGCGGCAGCTGGGTCGCCGGCCGCCGCATCGCCGCCGACCGCCGCCCGGACGGCGGTCCGCCATTCACCATCATCAGCGACGGGACGGTGTTCTGACCATGCAAGGCCTCACAATCGTCGACCACCCGCTGGTCCAGCACAAGCTCACCCTGCTGCGCGACCGGAACAGTTCGACCAACCTGTTCCGCTCTGTCGTCCGCGAGATCGCGACCCTGCTCTGCTATGAAGTGACCCGCGATCTGCCGACCGAGTTTATCGGCGTCGAGACGCCGATCGCCACCGCGCGCGCTCCCACCATTGCCGGCAAGAAGCTGGTCGTCGCGCCGGTGCTGCGCGCCGGCCTCGCCATGGCGGAGGGCATGCTGGACCTCGTCCCCTCCGCCCGCGTCGCCCATATCGGCCTCTATCGCGATCCGATCACGCTCCAGGCGGTCGAATATTATTTCAAGGCCCCGGAGGACGTGGCCGACCGCCGCGTCATCGTCGTCGACCCGATGCTGGCGACCGGTCATACCGCGATCGCCGCGCTCGACCTGCTCAAGGAGGCGGGCGTGACGGATCTGCGCTTCGTCTGCCTGCTCGCCTCCCGCCCCGGCGCGGAGGCGGTGCGCGCCGCTCATCCCGACGTGCCGGTCTGGGCCGCGGCGATGGATCCCGAGCTCAATGATCACGGCTATATTGTCCCCGGCCTCGGCGACGCCGGCGACCGCACCTTCGGGACCCGCTAAGGGTCGCGTTTAACTGCGCTTTACCCTTGGCCGGTACAAGGCGGCCATGGCGACGCGCGTCCTGTTGACGATCGATACCGAACTGACCTGGCGGCATTATGCGCGAGGCGCCGGCTGGCGCGAGAATCTCGCCTACAGCTACGACCCCGCGGGCGTGGGCATTCCTTACCAGCTCGATCGGCTGCGCCGGCACGGCCTCAGCGCCTGCTTCTTCGTCGATCCGATGCCGGCTCTGGTCTACGGCCTCGATCCCGTCCGCCGCATGGTGGAGCCGATCCTGGAGGCCGGGCAGGAGGTCCAGCTTCACCTGCACAGCTTCTGGCACGATCTGGCAAACGGCCGCCGCGACGATGCGCGCTTCGAGCTCACCGATTTCGCGGCGGACGAGCAGCACAGTCTGATCGAGACCGCGCGCGACCTTCTCATCGCCGCGGGCGCGCCGGCGCCGATCGCCTTCCGCTCCGGCAGCTATGCCGTGACCGGCGACACGCTGCGCGCGCTTGGCCGCGTCGGGCTGCGCTACGACAGCAGCCACAATGGCACCGACCATCCCTGGCCGAGCGCCCTGCCCCTCGCGCCCGCATTGATGGACCCGGCCGAATGCGGGGGCGTCGTCGAGATTCCGATAAGTCAGATCGCTGTGGGCAACGGAGGGCTGCGCCACTTGCAGATCTGCGCTCTCTCGAGCCAGGAGATGGAGGCGGCGTTGCGCCACGCCGCCCGCAATGAGCATCCCGTCACCACCATCGTCGGTCACAGCTTCGAGCTGGCGACGCGCGACGGCCGACGGGTAAACCAACTGGTGCGCGGGCGGTTCGACCGACTCTGCGCCTTCCTGGAGGCGAACGCGCAAGCGATGCCTACCGCGACTTTCGCCGGGCTCGACGTGAGCCTGCCCATCCGCGCGGCCCGCCCGCTGCCGGCGCAGACGCTGCGTATGGCATGGCGGATGGCCGAGCAGGCCTGGGGCACGGCGCGCTACGAGAAGCCGGTTCTGGGTGCGGCGCTCATTGCCATCCCACCGATCGCGGCGCTCGGGGACCTGGTCATCTATGCCGGCCTCTGAGGTCGCCCTGCCGCTCAGGGTAGGCGCGCGCACCCTCATCACTCTGCGTCGCCGACTCGCGCGCCGCACCTTGTCGCTCGACGAGGCGCTCGGCGGCGCGCTGCCGGCCCTGCCCGACCTGACCGACGGCGAGCAGGGCTATTTCGTCACCGCGCTGCCGGCCGCTCTTGTCGGCCCCCTGACCGCAGGTCGTCGCGCGCTGAAGCCCTTCGTCCGGCAGCGCTACCGCCGCAGCTATGCGCGCCTCGACCAGGATTTCGACACCTATTTCGCCGACTTCTCGGCCAAGAGCCGCTCCACCTGCAAGCGCAAGCTCCGCAAGCTCGCCGAGCGGTCGGGCGGCGCGCTGGACTTGCGTTGCTATCGCACCGAGGACGAGATCGGCGTCTTCTACGCGCTGGCGCGCGGCCTCTCGGCCAAGACCTATCAGGAGCGCCGGCTCGGCGCCGGCCTTCCCGACGGGCCGCAGGCACTGGCCGGGATGCGCGCTCTGGCTCGGGCCGACCGTGCGCGCGGCTGGCTGCTGTTCGTCGCGGACAGGCCGGTCGCCTATCTCTGGGCGCCGGCCGAGGGCCTCACCCTTATCTACGCCTATCTCGGCTACGATCCCGACTTCGCCGACTATTCGCCGGGGACCGTGCTCCAGCTCGAGGCGATGCGCCAGCTGATGGAAGAGCGGCGCTTCCGGCTGTTCGACTTCACCGAAGGCGACGGCCAGCACAAAAGGCTGTTCGCCACCGACGGGGTCGATTGTGTCGATCTGCTGCTGATGCGCCGGACTCCGGGACTCCTCGCCACCGGTTTCATGCTTGCAGCGTTCGACGGAGCGGTGGCGCTGGCGAAACGGGTCGCGGGCGGCGGGCCGGCACGGCGCCCGCGCCGCTAGCCGCGCCGTTCCCAGAACGGCCGCGCCAGCGCCCCGGCAAGCCGGCCGCGAACGAACAGGCAATCGACCAGGTCCGGCCCCGGCTCGGCCCCCATCTCGGTCTTGTAGCCGGGATCGCCCGCGCCCCAGCCGATCGTCTCGACCCCCGCCGCCGCCGCCTCGGCGAAATCGCGATAGAGCAAAATGCGGCCCGGGCTGCCCTCGGCGAAGCGGTCGCTGTAGCCGTTGGCAATGTAATAGCGAGTCGTCCCGCTGGCGACGCTGAAGGTGAAGGCGGCGGGCGCGCCGCCGATGCGAAGCACGGAGCAGGACAGCATCGCCGCGAGCGCCGGATCCTGGAGCGCCCGCGCCCAGATCCGGCGCCTCGCCGGGTCGACGAACTTCGTATCGCCCTTCTGCGCCACCCAGCTTTCCGCCTCGATCGCCGCCAGCACGTCCAACACGTCATCCTTCCAGGCCGCGCCGCCGACCGTCTGGAACTCCAGATCACCCTGCTCGGCGAGGCGGCGTTCGAGCCAGCGATTCTTGCGCAACGTCTTTGTCGACGGCCAGGTGCCCTCGGCCGTCAGGCGCTTGAGATCGACGCGATAGGTGGTGGCGATCCGGCGGCGCAGCAGGGTCCAGCCGCTGCCGGCGGCGAGCCCGGCGAAGCGGACCAGCGCCGGATCATCGGCCGGGACAGGCCCCCAGCGCCAGGCCCGGCCGAGGCGGGGGCTGCGGAGGAGCGCCTGAAGCTCGGCATCGCCGCAATCGCCGGCGACGGGCAGGCTGCGGAACGGCCAGTAGCAGCCCGGGACCTCGCTCAGCCGCGCAGCCTTCGGCTTGCGCGCGACAAGCGGGATCGCGGCCGCCGGCGCGCCGTCGCGGCGCCGCGCCACCACGGTAATCAGGGACGAGTCCGCCGTCGCCTCGAACCAGGCGGCGCGCAGGAAACCGAGCCCTTCCGCCGCGAACGCCAGCTGATCGAGACAGGCTGCGGCGCCCGCGACGACGAGCACGACCGCCCGCCGTCCCGCCGCCGCCGGATCGATCTTCATATGCAGCATGCGACAACCCTCGGCGCCCGCCCGTAGCGCGAAGAGGCGAATATTGGCTTAAAACGCGGCCATTATTGGCTTAAAACGCGGCCATGGATCTGGGCCCTAAACGCTGAAGCTGGTCCCGCAGCCGCAGCCCGAGGCGGCGTTGGGGTTGGCGACCTGGAAGGCCGCGCCGCCGAGGCTCTCGACGAAATCGACCGTCGCGCCGCGCACCAGATCGAGCGTCACCGGGTCGACGACGAGGCTCACCCCGTCCTGCTCGACCCTCGTGTCGTCCGCCTCGACCGCGTCGGCGAGCCCGAACTGATACTGGAAGCCGGCGCAGCCGCCGCCTTCCACCGAGAGGCGCAGGATCGCCGGCCTGCCCTGGCGGGCGGCGATCGTGGCGACGCGCTTCGCGGCGCTGGGAGAAAGGGCGATGTCGGCCATGACGGCAAGATAGGGGCTCGCACCGGAAATCGCCAGAGCGGCGCGATCAGCGCCCGCTGCGATAGCCGCAGACGATGCCGAACAGGAACGACATGAACAGGCCGAGCTGCACCTGTCCATGCGGATCGTGCCAGCCCAGATAGTGGTGGCCGAACGCGAACAGGCCGATGAAACAGCCGAGCGCGATGCCCATCATGGCCGTGACTCTCCAACCATAAGGCGAAGAGGGTCGCACCAATTGGTAAAGCGCCGATGAACGCTTGCCCGGCCGCCGGAGGAGCGCCATAGGCGCGGCCATCACTCGCATCGCACCGGGACCGTCGATGAAGATCCGCATCTATGTGACGCTCAAGGCCGGCGTGCTCGATCCTCAGGGCAAGGCGATCCAACACGCGCTCGAAGGCCTCGGCTTCGCCGGCGTCCATGACGCGCGCGCCGGCAAGCTGATCGAGCTCGAAGTGGACGACAGCGTCACGGACACCCAGCTCGACGACATGTGCCGCAAGCTGCTCGCGAACATGGTGATCGAGAATTATCGGATCGAGCGCGTCGCCGTGCCGGAAAGAGCCCCCGCATGAAGAGCGCGGTGATCGTCTTCCCCGGCTCCAATTGCGACCGGGACATGGCGGAGGCGCTGAAGCTCGTGACCGGCCGCGCGCCGGCGATGGTCTGGCACCGCGACACCGATCTGCCCGAACGGCTCGACCTGATCGCGATTCCCGGCGGCTTTTCCTATGGCGATTATCTGCGCTCCGGCGCGATGGCGGCCGTTTCGCCGGTGATCCGCGCGGTCAAGGAAGCAGCCGAGCGCGGCGCGATGGTGCTCGGCGTCTGCAACGGTTTCCAGGTGCTGACCGAGACGGGGCTGCTGCCCGGCGCGCTGATGCGCAACGCCGGCATCCGCTTCGTCTGCCGCGACGTGGCCTTGAGGACCGAGAACAGCCAGAGCATCTTCACCGCCCGTTACGCAGCCGGCGAGGAGATCATGCTCCCGGTCGCCCATCATGACGGCAATTATCAGGCCGACTCGGAAACGCTGGATCGGCTGGAGGGCGAAGGCCGGATCGCGTTCCGCTACACCGGCGCGGTCAACGGCTCGGCGCGCGACATCGCCGGCATCCTGAACGCCAGCGGAAACGTCCTCGGGATGATGCCCCACCCCGAGCGGGCGGTGGAGCCGGCGCATGGCCGCACGGATGGGCGGCGGTTGTTCGAGGCGCTGGTCGAGACGCTGGCCCCGACGGCCTGAACCTAAGAGCGCATTAGCAGCATCGTCAGGCCGGCGACGGCGAACAGCGCCAGCACCTGCACGCCGCGCCAGGGCATCCATCCCCAGCCGTCGATCGTGCGCCGACGCACCCGGCGCCAATCCGCGACGC
>NZ_JBQTIN010000010.1:0-29223 GCF_052388015.1 Sphingosinicella sp. | reverse complement strand
AGGCCGTCTTGAGCCCAAGCTGCGCGGCCCGGATCGCCGCCACATAGCCGCCCGGCCCGGCGCCGATCACGATCACGTCGAAATTGGTGTCCGCCACTATTGCCTCGCGCCAGAGTGGAAAAAGAGTTGGGCGGACACATAGAGCCGGGCGCAGTCAAAACAACCCGTCACCCCCCATGCACGGCTCCTCGCGCGCCGCGACGGTGCCACTTGCAGCAGTGATGTTATATTGTAACTAACCCGCCATAACGGGAGGGGCATGGTGATGGCTTGGCGACGATTTGGCGCGGTTGTCGCCGCGACGCTCGCGGGATGGGAGTGCCCGGCGGACGCCCAGCGCGCCGGCGAGAATGCGGTGACGGCGGCGGAGGATGCGTTCGGAACCAGCATCGGCCGGGAGACGATCGGGCTTTATTCATCGGGTTCGGTACGCGGCTTTTCGGCCAATGCGGCAGGCAACGCCCGAATCGAGGGTCTCTATTTCGATCCGGTATGGCAGCCGAATGCCAGAATGCGGCGCTCCCTTACGATACGGGTCGGGCTTTCGGCGCAGGGTTATCCTTTCCCAGCGCCGACCGGGATCGTCGACTATGCCTTGCGGCGTCCGGGAAATGCTCCGTCCGGCTCGTTCTACGCCTCGGCCGACACATATGGCAGCCTTGCCATGGAACTGGACGGCGTCTTGCCGATCACCGACACGCTGAGCGTCGCGGGCGGCGGCGGCCTTTATCGCAACAGTTTTTACAACGACACCGAAGGCAAGCAGCATATCGAGGGCGTGACCGCGCTATGGCGCCCTACCCCTGCGATCGAGATCCAGCCCTTCTGGGGGCGATCCGACATCTACGACGATGAGTTCGGCCCGAACTTCGTCCCGGGCGGTTCCTTTCTGCCACCGCGCGTTCGGCGGCGCCTGTTCCTGGGGCCGCAGCAGCCGAAATATCGAAGCACTGCCGTAATCTATGGCAGCCTCGCCAGCTTCGAGATCGACGAGAATTGGCGGCTGCGGGCGGGACTGTTCCGCACCTTCTTCGACGACCGGCTGACCGGCGCCAACCTGCTGCTGAATCTTCAGCCGGACGGCCGCGCCCGGCAGCTGTTCATTGTCAATGCGCCCTCGCGGCTCGCCTCGACCAGCGGCGAGCTGAGGCTGACGCGCCGCTTCACGGACGGACCGCGCCTCCATCAAGTCCACCTCAGCCTGCGCGGCCGCGGCCGCCGCAATCGCTTCGACGGCGCGGCGGTGATCGATCTCGGCGCCACCACGATCGACCGTCCGGTGCCACCGCTCGGCCCGAACTTCATATTCTCCCAACAATCGGTCGACGAGGTCCGTCAATGGACCGGCGGCATCGCTTATGAAGGCCGCTGGCGGAATGTCGGCGAACTCGGCGTCAGCCTGCAGCGTACGGATTACAGCAAGACGGTCAGCCGACCCGGCCTTCCGCCGGTCGAAACGGAATCGAGCCCGTGGCTCTATAGCGTCGCCGCCGCCGCCTATTTGACCGACCGGCTTGCGCTCTATGCCGGCTATACGCGCGGGCTGGAGGAATCCGGCGTGGCGCCGGCGAGCGCGGTTAATCGCAACGAGCCGCTTCCCGCCATCCTCACCAGCCAGCGCGACGCCGGCTTCCGATGGACGATCCGCCCGAATCTCAGGCTGGTCGCCGGCCTGTTCGACGTCCGCAAGCCTTATTTCGAGCGCGACGCCGGCAATCGCTTCACCCTGCTCGGCGAGGTCCGCCACCAGGGCATCGAGGCTTCGCTGACCGGCCAGCTCACGCCGCGCCTCAACATCGTCGCGGGCGCCGTGCTACTGCGGCCGCGCGTGACCGGCGAAGGCGTGGACCTGGGCCGCGTGGGCCGCAGGCCGGTGGGCCAGCCGACACGGCTGCTGCGATTCAATGCCGACTGGCGCCCGCCGCAGCTCCCGGGCGTCTCGCTCGACCTGGGCGTCGTTCATACCAGCCGGCGGCCGGCAACGCGCGACAATCTGGTCAGCCTGCCGGCCCGCACGCTGGTCGATATCGGCGGCCGCTATGCGTTCCGCCTCGCCGGCAACAACGCATCGCTGCGGCTCGCGGTCACCAACCTGTTCAATGTCTATGGCTTCGACCTGCGCGGCAGCGGCGCTTACGACATCATCCCGGGACGGGTCGCCCTCGCATCGCTCGCGGTAGATTTCTAGAGGTCGATCAGCAGCCGGGTCGGGTCCTCGATCGCTTCCTTCATACGGACAAGAAAGGTGACCGCCTCGCGGCCGTCGATCAGACGGTGGTCGTAGCTGAGCGCGAGATACATCATCGGCCGGGCGACGATCTGGCCGTCCTTGACCACCGGCCGCTCCTCGATCCGGTGCATGCCGAGCACCGCCGACTGCGGCGGGTTGATGATCGGGGTCGAAAGCAGCGAGCCGAAAACGCCGCCGTTGGAGATGGTGAAGGTGCCGCCCTGCATCTCCTCCATCTTCAGCGTGCCGTCGCGGGCGCGGGCGCCGAAATCGGCGATCGTCTTTTCGATCTCGGCGAAGCTCAGCGCCTGCGCATCGCGGATGACGGGGACGACGAGCCCGTTCGGCGCGGAGACCGCGACCGAGACGTCGAGATAGTCGCGATAGACGATCTCCTCGCCGTCGATCGAGGCGTTGACCGCCGGCACGTCGCGCGCCGCCAGCGCCGCCGCCTTTATGAAGAAGCCCATGAAGCCCAGCCGGATGCCGTGCTTCTTCTCGAACAGATCCTTGTAGCGGGCGCGGGCCGCCATCACCTCGGTCATGTCGACGTCGTTGAACGTCGTCAGCATGGCGGCGGTGTTCTGCGCCTCCTTCAATCGCCGCGCGATCGTCTGGCGCAGGCGGGTCATCCGGACCCGCTCCTCCTTCCGTTCCCCGGCTTGCACGCGGGGCGGCGCCGGCGGTGGCGGAGTGGTTTCGGCGGCCGGCGCTGCGGTCGGCGCGGGCGGCTCGGCCTTCTGCACCTTTGCCGCGGCAAGGACGTCATCCTTGGTCAGGCGACCGTCCTTGCCGGTGCCCTTGATCCGCGACGGATCGAGATGGTGCTCCAGCACGACGCGGCGCACCGCGGGAGACAGAGTGAGGTCGCCGCTGTCGGCATGCGGCGCGGTCGGATCGGATTGCAGCGCCGGCGTCTCGCCCGGCCCGGCCGGATTGACTGGCGCCTCCGTCGCGGGCGCGGGAGCCGGCGCCGCGGCCGCCCCGCCCGCCTCAATCCGCGCGATCACCGCGCCGACATTGACGGTGTCGCCTTCCTTGACCAGCTGCTCGGTCAGCGTGCCCGCGGCCGGCGCATTGACCTCGACCGCGACCTTGTCGGTCTCCAGGCTGGCGATCGGCTCATCCTGTGCGACCGCGTCGCCGGGCTGCTTGAGCCACTGGCCCAGCGTCGCCTCGGTGATCGATTCGCCCAGCGTGGGAACCTTGACGTCGGTCGCCATCATTCGTCCTTTAAATCTTCCGCGTCATTGCGAGGAGCGAAGCGACGAAACAATCCAGCGGGCCTCGGAAACCGCACTGGATTGCTTCGCTTCGCTCGCAATGACGACTGGAGAGTTCATCTATCCCACTTTTCTTTGTTCGACCGCGACCGCGATCCCCAAGGCCTCGGCGACCAGAGCGGCCTGCTCGGCCGCGTGGCGCTTGGCGAGGCCCGTCGCCGGTGAGGCCGCAGCTTCGCGCCCGGCATAGACCGGCCGCTTCGGCTTCAGGCCCGCTTCGCCGAGCCGCCGCTCCAGCCGCGGCTCGACATGCGCCCAATAGCCCTGGTTACGCGGCTCTTCCTGCGCCCAGACGACCTCCTCGAGGCTGGTCATCTTCTTCAAGCGCGCCAGCAACGCCTCGCCGGGGAAGGGATAGAGCTGCTCGATCCGCACCACGGACACCTCCTTCAATTCCGCCTCGTCGCGCGCTTCGATCAGCTCATAAGCGAGCTTGCCGGTGCACAATATGAGGCGGCGGACGTCCGTGTCCGTCGGCGGATTGGGATCGGAGAGGATGCGGCGGAAGTGGCTGTCGCCGGTGAAATCGGCGAGGCTGGAGACGGCGCGCTTGTGCCGCAGCAGCGATTTCGGCGTCAAGATGATCAGCGGCTTGCGGAAATCGCGGTGCATCTGGCGGCGCAGGATATGGAAGTAGTTTGCGGGGGTCGTACAGTTCGCGACCTGCATATTGTCCTGTGCACACAGCTGCAGGAAACGCTCCGGGCGCGCGGAGCTATGCTCCGGCCCCTGCCCTTCATAGGCATGCGGGAGCAGCATCACGAGGCCGGAGGCGCGCAGCCACTTCGCCTCGCCGGCGGCGATGAACTGGTCGATCATCACCTGCGCGCCGTTCACGAAGTCGCCGAACTGCGCCTCCCAGAGCACGAGCGTCTGCGGATCGGCGAGCGACCAGCCATATTCGAAGCCAAGCACGCCGAACTCGCTGAGCGGGCTGTCCCGCACCTCGAACCGCGCCGGGCCGACCCGGGTCAGCGGGATATATTTGACGCCGGCCTGCTGGCAGACCCAGACCGAATGACGCTGGCTGAACGTGCCGCGGCCGCTGTCCTGGCCCGACAGGCGGACCGGATGGTTCTCGCGCAGCAGGGTGCCGAAGGCCAGCGCCTCGGCCGTGGCCCAATCGAAGCCCTCGCCGCTCTCGAACATCGCGCGGCGCGCGTCGACGATCCGCTCGAGCGTCTTGTGCATGACGATGGTGCCGGGATCGGTGGTGAGGATCTTCCCGATTTCCAGCGCCGTCTTCTCGTCGACGCCGGTCTCGACGTTGCGCCGCTCGGTAATCGCCTCGTCCGGCCGGCCAAGGCCGCTCCACGCGCCCTCGAACCAGTCCGCCTTGTTGGGCAGATAGGATCTGGCCGCCTCGAACTCGCCTTCCAGCAGAGTGTTGAAGGCGGCCACCTCGCCGTCGAGCCAGCCGGGGGCGATCACGCCCTCCTGCTCCAGCCGGGCGCTGTAGAGCGCGGAGACCGGCGCGTGCTGGCGAATCTCCTTGTACATCAAAGGCTGGGTGAAGCTCGGCTCGTCGCCCTCATTGTGGCCGAAGCGCCGGTAGCACCACATGTCGATGACGATGTCGCGGTTGAACGCCTGGCGATATTCGATCGCCAGCTTGCAGACGAAGGTCACCGCCTCCGGCTCGTCGCCGTTGACGTGGAAGATCGGCGCCTGGATGCCCTTGGCGACGTCCGACGGATAAGGCGAGGAGCGGCCGAACTGGGGCGAGGTGGTGAAGCCGACCTGGTTGTTGATGATGAAATGCAGGCAGCCGCCGGTGGAATAGCCGGGGATGCCCGAGAAGCTGAGGCATTCCCAGACGATCCCCTGCCCCGCGAAGGCCGCGTCGCCGTGGAGCAGCACCGGCAGCACCGAATCCCCCTCGCTGTCGTCGCGCGCGATCTGCTGGGCGCGGGTCTTGCCGAGCACGACCGGATCGACCGCTTCGAGATGGCTGGGATTGGGAAGCAGCGAGAGATGGACGCCGATCCCGTCGAATGCGCGGTCCGACGAGGTGCCGAGATGATATTTGACGTCGCCCGAGCCGCCGACATCCTCGGGGTTCGCCGCGCCGCCGGCGAACTCCGAGAAGATCGCGCGATAGGGCTTGCCCATCACATTGGCGAGGACGTTCAGCCGGCCGCGATGGGCCATGCCGAGCACCATCGACTGGACGCCGAACTGCCCGCCATATTTGATCACCGCCTCGAGCGCGGGAACCATGGATTCGCCGCCGTCGAGGCCGAAGCGCTTGGTGCCGACATATTTGCGGGCGAGGAACTTCTCCCACTGCTCGGCCTGCACGACCTTGGTCAGGATCGATTGCTTGCCCTCGGGGGTGAAGCGAATCTCCGCCTCGCGCCCTTCCATCCGGTCCTGGAGGAAGCGGCGCTCCTCCAGATCGTTGATGTGCATATATTCGAGGCCGACCTTGCCGCAATAATTGCGGCGCAGGATGTCGACGATCTCGCGCACCGTGCCCTTTTCGAGTCCGAGCGCGCCGCCCAGCCAGACCTCGCGATCGAGCGCGCCAGGCTCGGTGAAGCCGTGATATTCCGGGGTCAGGTCCTCCGGCAGCTCGCGCTGGACGAGGCCGAGCGGATCGAGATCGGCGGCGAGATGGCCACGCACCCGATAGGTGCGGATCAGCATCATCGCGTTGATCGAATCCTGCGCCGCCCGCTCGATCTCGGCCTCGGACGCGCCCGGCGACGCCGCCGCCTCCTTCGCCCGCGCGGCGATCTTCTCGATCGCCAGCCGGGTGGGGTCGAGGCCGGCATTGACCTCGTCCAGCTCGATCAGCGGCCAATTGTCGCGGGCCCAGCTCGGGCCGTGCTCGCGCTCGTCGTCGAAAGTCGTCACCAGGCTTCGTTCCCCGCCCTAGATAGGGGTGCAGGGCACCTAGACCAGTTCCTCGCCCTTCAAAAGGGCCGCCAGCGTCGTGCCGAGCTCGGACGGGCTCGCGGAAACGCGGATGCCCGCAGCCTCCATCGCCGCGATCTTGTCCTCGGCGCCGCCCTTGCCGCCGGAGACGATCGCGCCGGCATGGCCCATGCGGCGGCCCGGCGGCGCGGTGCGCCCGGCGATGAAGCCGACGGTGGGCTTGGCGCGGCCCTTCTTCGCCTCGTCGGCGAGGAACTGGGCCGCGTCCTCCTCGGCCGAGCCGCCGATCTCGCCGATCATGATGATCGACCGGGTCGCCTCGTCGGCGAGGAACAGCTCCAGCACGTCGATGAAATTGGTGCCGTTGACCGGATCGCCGCCGATGCCGACCGCGGTGGTCTGGCCGAGGCCGGCATTGGTGGTCTGGAACACCGCCTCATAAGTGAGCGTGCCGGAGCGGCTGACGACGCCGACCGAGCCCTTGGAGAAGATACCGCCCGGCATGATGCCGATCTTGCACTCGCCCGGCGTCAGCACGCCAGGGCAATTGGGGCCGATCAAGCGGGACCTGGAGCCCGACAGCGCCCGCTTCACCCGCACCATGTCGAGCACCGGAATGCCTTCGGTGATGCAGACGATCAGCGGCACGTCCGCGTCGACCGCCTCGAGGATCGAATCTGCGGCGAAGGGCGGCGGCACATAGACAACCGAGGCGTCCGCGCCGGTCGCCTTCACCGCCTCGTCGACCGTGTGGAAGACCGGCAGGCCGATATGGGTCGTGCCGCCCTTCCCGGGCGTGACGCCGCCGACCATCTTCGTCCCGTAGGCGAGCGCCTGCTGGGTGTGGAAGGTGCCGGTATCGCCGGTCATCCCCTGGGTGATGACCTTGGTATTGGCGTTTACGAGGATGCTCATTGTCTCTCCGAGAAATATGCAGCGATCACCCTAACGCGAGGGGCTGTAGCGGTTCCCTCCCGATAAAGCTGGATGCCGCGAGTGCCACTGCGCCGGAACATCCAAATTGTGCTGTTTGTCTGATCAAAAGGGCGCGCACGCGTAAGCTGGCTAATTCCGCGAGTCAGAGCGGGGAGCGCCGATGGCTCGATTTGGGCAGACACTACACAAATGCGCCTGCTTCCATCCTGATCTGGGGGAAGGGTGATGATCCCGCTGGCATCGGCGCGGACAAACGTCGGCAGGTTCGTCGGCGCTTCGGGCGACGGACGCCATCCCTCCTGCACCAGAACGTCCGTCCGCACTTCCCCGGGACCAACGGCATTGAGACAAGAATCAACATCGGCCACCACCTCGTCAGGGGACGAAATCGGGCTACCCTCCTGCGCAAGGCACCCGACGGATAGCCCTGCAAGTGCGCAGAACTTAATCAGACTAAGCCAGCGAGGCATCGATCTTCTTGCAGGCCTCGAGCAGCTCCTTAACCGCGTCGACCGAGACCTGGAGGTTGGCCTTGGCCTCGTCGTCGAGCGCGATCTCGACGATCTGCTCGACGCCGCCGGCGCCGATGATGCAGGGGACGCCGACATAGAGGCCGTCGAGGCCGTATTTGCCCTCAACGAACGCGGCGCAGGGCAGCAGGCGCTTCTGGTCGCCCAGATAGGCCTCGGCCATCGCGATGCCGCTGGTCGCCGGGGCGTAATAAGCCGAGCCGGTGCCGAGCAAAGCGACGATCTCGCCGCCGCCGCCGCGGGTGCGCTTGACGATCGCGTCGATCTTTTCCTTGGTCGAGCGGCCCATCTTGATGAGATCGGGAACCGGAATGCCGGCGACGGTGGAATATTGGACGACCGGCACCATCGTGTCGCCGTGGCCGCCGAGCACGAAGGTCGTGACGTCGCGGGCCGAGACCTGGAACTCCTCGGCGAGGAAGTGGCTGAAGCGGGCCGAGTCCAGCACGCCGGCCATGCCGACCACACGATTGTGCGGCAGGCCCGAAAACTCCCGCAGCGCCCAGACCATCGCGTCGAGCGGATTGGTGATGCAGATCACGAAGGCGTCCGGGGCGTTGTTTTTGATGCCCTCGCCCACCGCCTTCATCACCTTCAAATTGATGCCGAGCAGATCGTCGCGGCTCATGCCGGGCTTGCGGGCGACGCCTGCGGTGACGATGATCACGTCCGCCCCCCGGATGTCCTTATAGTCGTTCGAGCCGATGATTTTCGCGTCGAAGCCCTCGATCGGGCCGCACTGGCTGAGATCGAGCGCCTTGCCCTGCGGCACGCCCTCGACCACGTCGAACAGCACGATGTCGCCCAGCTCCTTCGCCGCCGCGAGATGGGCGAGCGTGCCGCCGATATTGCCGGCGCCGATCAGCGCGATCTTCTTGCGAGCCATGAAGCCCTCCCCGCCGTTTTCGAGTCCAAGCGAGAGCCGCTGGAGGCGGCCCGATGGCGGTTCGCTTAGACCCGGTTCGGGCAAGGGGCAACCGCCCGAAGGCTAGTCGGCGCGGCTCAAGCTGTGATTGGCGAATTCGCGATAGCTGCCGTCGGGCTGGCGCACGGAATCGACGATCTCGAGCCGGCCGCCGGCGGCGAGGGAATAGACGGTGCGGCCGCGCTCGGTCTCCGCCGAGCCCCATTCGGCGGTCAGCGTCCGCGCCGACAGGGTGGCGGCGATCGGGAAGCTCGCGCCGCGACTGTCGAACCAGGTCGCCTGCCAGCGGCCGTCGCCGACGGATCGATAGAAGGCGCGTCCCTCGAAGCGATCGCCAAGAAATCCGCCGGCCCGGTAGCTCAATTCAAGGAAGCGACCACCCAGCACCGGGCGGACCTCGAGCCGCGCCAGGCTATTTTCGAGGAACATCGTGCCGATGCCCTCCCAGCGCCCGACCAGCCAGGCGAGGCTGTCCGTCGCCTGTGTCTGGGCCGAGGGTGATGGCGGCTGAGCCGCGGCCGGCGCCGCGAGCAGCAGCGCCGCCGCGATCGCCCTAACCATGGGCCTCGCTCAGGTCCTGATAGAACATCAGCGCATTGTCGTCGGGATCGTAGAAGGTGAGCAGCCGGACCATCCCGGGGATGTCGCGGATCGGGCCGTCCTGGCGGACATTGTGCCGGTCCAGCTCGGCCTTCGCCGCGTCGATATTGACGACGCCGAAGGTCAGGGTCGAGCCGCCCGCGCCGCCCGCCGCCTCGCGCTGGCCGAGGCCGACATTGACCCGCGCGACGGCGGTCGACAGCTCGCACCAGGCGATCTCGTCGACGCGGTAGAGCAAGGTGAAGCCCAGCACGTCCTGATACCAGGCGATGCTCGCATCGAGGCTCGCCACGCCCATCGAACAGGTCAGCCCGCCATCATAATCGATCGCCATCATTCCCTCCCTTTTTGCGAATCACTTAAGTTCTATTTTTATATCGCATATACTTTTCGTCGATGTTAGCAAGGGTGCGTGATTTCGGACCCGGACCTGAGGCGACTGACGGCGGGTCGCTGGCTGCTGCCGCTGCTGGCGCTGGTCGGGGCGCGACAGGGCGCGCGCTTCGCCGAGATGCTGCCGCTCGGCCTGTCGCGGAGCGTGCTCGCTGCGAGCCTCGCCCAGCTGATCGAGGCCGGCTGGCTGCAGCGCAATCCGGGCCACGGCCATCCGCTGCGTCCGGAATATGTGCTGACCGCCGCCGGCCGGCCGCTCGCAATTCTCGCCGTGCGGGTGGCCGCGGCACGCGACGCGCTCGGTCTGCCGCCCGAACTGTTGTCGCGCTGGGCGCTGCCGGCGGTCAGCCGGCTGGCCGTGGGCCCTTGCCGCTTCTCGACGCTCCGCGCCGCGCTCGCGCCGGTCACGCCCCGGGCCCTGTCGCTCGCGCTCAAGCAGTTGCAGGCCGCCGGCCTGATCGACCGGGCGCTGGAGGAACGCTATCCGCCGATCGCGATCTACGGCCTCACCGGCCGCGGCGAGCGGCTGGCGGCGGCGATGCGCTAGGCCGGCTCGCGAACCGTTTCGACAACATGGAGGATGTTGCCGCCCGGGTCCTTGAACCAGGCCATCTTCCCCTCTTCGCCGACGTGGACGTCACCGCGCACTTCAAGGCCGGGCAGGTCGTAATGCTCGAACGTCACGCCCTTGCTCCTGAGCGCGCTCACCTCGGCGTCGAGATCGTCGACATTCCAGGTGACCGCCGTCGCCTCGTTGGTGCCGGCGAATTCCGAGCGGTAGACATTGATGTCGCTGTCGCCGCTCCGGAAGACGGCGAAGTCATCGCCTTCGGAATCGATTTGTTTCAAGCCTAAATTATCGCCGTAGAAGCGGCGGGCGCGATTCAAGTCGCTGACCGCGAGATTGGCGACGGCGTTGCGGGTTCCGAGCATGAAGGGTCTCCTCTCACGCGTTCAATGAAAGGCGCGGGATCGGGTTCCCCGGTCTATCGCGCCGGACCGGCGAGCCGTCTGATCATTCCCGTCCAGTGATCGACATTCTGGTAGAAGCTCCGCTGCGGGTTGCGCTCGTCGCGGCCATGGGCCCGCTCGTCGGTCGGCGAGATGCCCCAGGAGGATTCGACCCCGTAGACCGGCACGCCGCGATTGCGGAAATAGAGGCCGTCCGTCGCCCCGGTGCTCATATTGGGAACGATCGCGACGCCGGGATACCGGGCGTGGATCTCGGCGGTGAAGGCGCCCATCACGTCCTCGCGCAGCGGCGAGGCATCCGCCGGGCGCGCCCGGTCAATCGGCTCCACCGTCACATTGTCCGGCGCGGCGATCTGGCGCAGCAGCGCCAGCACCTGGGCCGGGTCGTGGCCCGGGAACATGCGGCAGTTCACCGTGGCGCGGGCGAGCTGCGGCAGCGCATTGTTGGCATGGCCGCCCTCCAGCCGGGTCGCGACGCAGCGGGTGCGGGTGAGGCCGACCTCGGTCGGGCTCGCCTCGATCAGGTCCGCCGCCGCGCCGTCATTGGGATTGGCGAGCCAGCGCCGGATCGCGGCCGCCAGCGCCGGCTCGGCGGTGCGCAGCCGATCGGTGAACATCGCGCGCGTCGTGTCGTTCAGCATCGGCTCGAAGCGATGGCGCTCGAGCCGCTCCAGCGTGTGGGCGAGCGCGTAGATCGCATTGTCCGGGCGCGGCCGCGAGCTGTGCCCGCCCGGGTTGGTCGCGGTGAAGGTGAAGTCCTGATAGACCTTCTCGGCGGTCTGGATGCCGAAGCCGACCGACGTGCCGTTCTCCAGCCACGCGCCGCCGCCGGCGTCGGCGTTGAGCGCATATTCGATATTGGCGACATCGAGCCACCGATTGGCCGCCTGATCGGCGCCGCGCCCGCCGGTTTCCTCGTCGCCGGTGAAGAGGACGATGATGTCGCGGTCCGGCTGGAAGCCCTCGGCACGCAGCCGCAGCAGAGCGGTGGTGACCGCGACCACGCCCTGCTTGTCGTCGGCGGTGCCGCGCCCGTAGAAATAGCCGTCCGCCGTGCCGAGCTCGAACGGCTCGCGCGGCCAATCCTCGCGCCGCGCGTCGACCACGTCCATATGCGCCATCAGCAGAATCGCCTTGCGGCCGGACGGCCGCGCGGCGGGCCAGCGCAGGATCAGCGTCGCGGCGCGGTCGGCCGGCCGGACGACGTCATATTGATGGATCGTGATGTCGGTGAAGCCGCCGGCGCGGAACTGCTCCTGCAGGTAATTGGCCATGGCGAGCGTCTGCCCGCGCCCCTGCACGGTCGGGATCGCGACGACGCGGGAATAGATTTCGCGCGCCTTCTGGTGCCACTGGCTCGCCGGCTCCATCGCGACCGGCGGGGTCTGGGCGATCGCGGCGGTGGTCGCGAGCAAGGCGGCGGCGAGGATGGCGAGACGCATCTAAAATACTCCGCGATAGAGCCCGGGCGGACGTTTGGCGGAAAGCGAGGTGCGGTCAATACTCGCCATGTCCAGCGTCCGGTGATCGTTCGGTGCAGATTATCTTTCAATGGCGCAAGGGGCGGGCTTATGATCGAGCATCCGGCGATGGGGGCCGCGCTATGTCGCTCGAACAGGCATCGTTCTTGGCGCAGATCATTTCGGCGGTTGCGGTAATCGCATCGCTGCTGTTCGTTGCGGTGCAACTCAGGCAGGCGACCAAGAGCGTGCGCGCCTCCACGTCGCTCGCGCATTCGGCCATGTACCATTCGCTTAACGCAAGCGTCATCGAGGATGCCGAGTTCGCGCGCATCTGGCGCGAATCATTGGCCGACCCGGACGCGGGAACCGGTGACGAGCGCGTCCGCTTCTTTGCGTTCGTCAGCAGCGTGTTCCGCTTCTACGAATCGTCCCGCGTGCAGTGGCTGAACGGTCAGCTGGACGAGGAGCATTGGCAAACGATCGAGTCCCAAGCGACGAGTTTCGCAGCCCAGCCCGGCGTCAAAGCCTGGTGGACGCTTCGGCGGCATTGGCATTCGGACGAATTCCGGCGATGGTTCGAGGGACTTCCGATATCGGATTCCGCCACGCTTTACGGAGCCGTGGAACGATCCATGCCCGTGCCGCCGGAAGGGGCAGCTACCGGTCCCGCGGATGGGCATCAGCCGACGACATGAAGCGCTGATGACTTCCGGCCGGCACCTTCCGACCGAAGGGCCGGTTAATCCTCGCCATGGCCGAGCGCGAGATAATCCGCGCTCTGCATCTCCATCAGCCGCGAGGCGGTGCGGTTGAACTCGAAGGCGCCGTCGCCGGCCGGGTAGAGATCGTCCGGCTCGGCGTCCGCCGCGGCGAGCAATTTCACCTTCTGCTCGTAGAGCGCGTCGATCAGGGTGACGAAGCGCGCCGCCTCGTTGCGGTTCTCCGGGCCCATCTTCGGAATGCCGACGATGATGACCGTGTGGAAATGGCGGGCGATGGCGAGATAGTCGGCGGCGCCGCGCGGCTCGCCGCACAGCCGCCTGAAGGAGAAGACGGCGACACCTTTCAGGCTCTTGGGAACGTGCAGCGTGCGGCAGCCTGGAATGGCCAGCGCCTCGGTCGGGACGTTGGCGCTGTCCTCGGGCGGGTAATCGGTGAGGCGGAAGAAGGCCTCGCGCAGCGCCGCGGTCGCCGCCTGGCCGGTGGGGACATGCCAGGTCGGCATCCCGCCCAGCCGCTCCAGCCGGTAATCGACCGGGCCGTCGAGGCGGACGAGGACGAGCTTCTCCTCCAGCAATTTGATGAAGGGCAGGAACAATTCGCGGTTGAGGCCGCCGAGATAGAGATCGCGGGGGGGCCGGTTCGAGGTCGAGATCACCGTCACGCCGGCGTCGAGCAGCTGGGCGAACAGGCGCGACAGGATCATCGCGTCGGCGCTGTTGTTGACGACCAGCTCGTCGAAACAGAGCAATTTCGCCTCGTCCGCGATGCCTTCCGCGACGGCGGGGATCGGGTCGCCCTCCTCCTTCGCCCGCTCGGCGCGGAGGCGCGCATGCACCTCGGCCATGAACTCGTGGAAATGGACGCGGCGCTTCGGCTCATAAGCGATGCATTGGAAGGCGAGGTCCATCAGCATCGATTTGCCGCGCCCGACGCCGCCATATATATAGAGGCCGGCCGGCGGCGGCTCGGCCTTGCCGAGGAGCCGCCAGACCAGGCTCCCCTTGGCCGGCGCGTCGGCGAGCTGCTGCGCCAGCCGGTCGAGATCCGCGACGGCGCGCGCCTGATCGCGATCGGGTTTCAATTCGCCGGCCGCGACCAGCGCGCGGTAGCGATCGGCGAGCGCGGTCACCGGACCGCTTGAGACGACTTGCGCAGCGCGCCGGAGAAGGCGGCGATAAGCTCGCCCTCCTGCACCACCTTGCCGGCGAAGAAAGCGAGCCGCTTGGTCTCGCGCAGCAGCTCGACCTCGGCGTCGAGCGGCACGCCGATCCGGCCGGGCGAGAGGAAGCGGGTGGAGAGATCGAGCGTGACGGCGCGGATCACGTTCGCCCCGGCGAGCCGGCCGCCGGCGAACAGGGCCATGTCGATGAAGGTCAGGATCGCGCCGCCATGGATCATGTCGCCCAGATTGGCGTGCCGCTCCTCCGGGAACATCCGGCACGTCGCTCGCCCCGGCTCGCCCGGCCGCACGAGCAGCTTGCCGATCGTCCCGTTGAACCGATCCGCCGCACCGACCTCCCAGGTCCACCAGCCGGGGTGGTCCGGGTCCGGCGCGTGGCGGATCAGCGGGTGGACGTCCATCGCGACGCAGTGGCGGCAAAGGGGGTATCTGGCAAGGCGACGGTTTCGCCGCGGGCTATCTGGCCTGAGGCCTCGCCGGATCATCGTCGCGCTGCCCCACCACGTTCCAAAGACTTGGCGGAAGGAGTCTGCGAGCTTCGTTCAGCAGGCCCTCTCGATAGGCCGGTGACGTAAAGCGAAAGGTCACGGTGTTCTCTGCGCTTTTCCACGCTGAGTCGGTCGTTCCGCCCCAAGCAATCCGCTTGTTCCCGACCTTCTGACTGAAATCGGCAAGCGATCGCAGGCAGTTGACGACTGCCAAATCGTCGGAATGCAGCGTGACACTATAGTGGTGGTCCTTATGGGACATCAGGCGGCGCGTTTCCGAACTAGAGAATGATCACCCCGTCCGGCGAGAAGGCCGACGACCGAGATGTCTTCGTCAAGTTCTTCCCAATGCAACCCGCTCGGACTGATCTGAACGTCGGCTCGTTGCTCGGGCGTGCCATGCAGCAGCCGGGGGAACCATGCCAGCGGGATTCCGAGCGTCCGGCCATCATCAAGATCGACCCACATCGTGGCGTCGTCGAACCTCACCGCGGTGGCACGGACGTCAATGCTCTTAGGAGAAGAACTCATCCCAGGCCCTTTCGATCTCCTCGCGGCGCTCCTCTACCACGCCGCTCAGCAGCGATAGCGTGCGCGCATTGAAGCCCCTATTATAGGCGACGTTCACCTCGGGCTGAAGCCAGAACTTGGCGTCGGCGCCGTCTTTGGTGACGTGGATATGTGCGGGCTCTCGCGGATCGCCTTCGTTCGAGAAAAAGTGGAAGCGATAGCCCTTCCAGCGGAAGACGACCGGCATGACGACCGATCAGCCCGTCCGCTCCAGCAGCATCTTCTTGGTTTCGGCGATCGCCTTGGCGGGGTTGAGGCCCTTGGGGCAGACGTTCGCGCAGTTCATGATCGTGTGGCAGCGATAGAGGCGGAACGGATCCTCCAGATCGTCGAGCCGCTCGCCGGCATATTCGTCGCGGCTGTCGGCAAGCCAGCGATAGGCCTGGAGCAGGATGGCGGGCCCCAGGAAGCGGTCCGCGTTCCACCAGTAGCTCGGGCAGCTCGTCGAGCAGCAGGCGCAGAGGATGCATTCGTAAAGCCCGTCGAGCGCCGCCCGGTCTTCCGGCGATTGCAGCCGCTCCTTGCCGGCCGGGGTCGGCGACTTGGTCTTCAGCCAGGGCTCGATCGACGCATATTGCGCGTAGAAATGGGTGAAATCGGGGACGAGATCCTTGATTACGTCCATGTGCGGCAGCGGCGTGATCCGGACCTCGCCGCTTAGATCCTCGATCGCGGTCGTGCAGGCGAGGCCGTTCGTGCCGTTCATGTTCATCGAGCAGGAGCCGCAGATCCCCTCGCGGCAGGAGCGGCGGAAGGTCAGGCCCGCATCCTGTTCGGATTTGATCTTGATCAGCGCGTCGAGGACCATCGGCCCGCAGCTGTCGAGGTCGACCTCGAACCTGTCGTAGCGCGGGTTCTCGCTTTTGTCGGGATCGTAGCGATAGACCTTGAACGTCTTCGTCCGCTTGGCGCCGGCCGGCGCGGCGTGCGTCTCGCCCTTCTTGATCTTGCTGTTCCTGGGCAGGAAAAATTCGGCCATGACGCTCTCCCCGGCGCGGGATAGCGGCAAGGGCGCGGTCGCTCAACCTCAGGCCGCGCGTTTTTCCATCAGCTGGGCGGCGATCCGGTGGGTGCGCGCATTGTCGACGTCGATCGCATGCGCACCGTCGCGCAGCAGCTCCGCGACGACCCGGACCCCGAAGCGCCGCGACAGCCGCCGCATCCCGGCATCCAGCGACACCAAGGCGAAGCGCAGCAGAAACAGGTTGAGGAAACCGAACGCGCTGGCGATACGCATCGGATTCTTCGCGAACTGACCGCCCGAGCGGAAGGTTTCGGCGAGGCGCAGCCCGGCCTGCGAGAGGCCGTAGAGGTTGCAGTTGGAAAACTCGCCGTCGCGGAAGCGGTAGAAGCGGCGCTGCCCCTCGGGATGGGCGGAGAGCACGTCCTCCTTGCGGGCGAGCGCGACCACGGTATCGGCCCCGCCGCCAAGCTGGTCGATCACCTGGTTCACGGCGGCGGGCGTGAGCAGTACATTGTCAGCCGTGGTGATCACCACCGGCCCGGCCGCACCGGCGGCACCGGCATAGACGCTGTCGGCGATATTGTTGGCCGCCTCGGCGAAGCCCGCCATCACGCCGCTCGCCACCGCGACCTGCTTCAGCCGCGCCTCAGCGCCCTGCTCCACGACGATCCGGACCTCGGCGACACGCTCGACCCGCGCCAGCGCGTCCAGCACATGGGCGAGCAAGGGCCGGCCGCCGATCGGCACCAGGCATTTGTGGCTGACGCCCGCCTCGGCGGCGAGCGGATCGAGCTTGCCGTCGCGCTGCGCGGCGAGGACGATGACCCGCACGCGGTCAGCCGACAAGATGGAGCTCCGCTTTCGGTGCCACGACCGGCTCCAGCAGCCCGTGCCGGCGCAGCGCCTCGTAGAGGATCGTCTCGATCAGCTCGGTCTGGCTGATCCCGGCGCGCTTCGCCGACTGGCCGAACACCTTGGTGGACCAGAGATTGGCCTGCAGGTTCACCTCGAGAAAGTTGACCGTGCCCGTTTCCGTGTCGAGGCGGAACTCGAAGCGGCCATAGTCGAACGGCCGGAACTCCTCGGCGACATGCCGCGTGTGCTCCGCGATGATCGGCACCCAGTGCGGATCGTCGAAGGCGACCAGCTCATATTTCGACTTGCGATCGACCAGGTCGCGCTTCTCGTAATAGGTTCTGAGATGGGTCGGGTCGGCCTGCTCGAACAGCATCATCGGCATGACGACCGGCTGGCCGTCGATGGTGATCACCGGCACCTCGACGTCGCTGCCATTCAGGAATGGCTCGACGATCGCGTCATGGCCCTGGCTATGGATATCAGCGATCGCCGCCTCGGCCCCGGCCCAGTCGCTCGCGTCCTGCACGCCCCAGCTCGCCGAGGAGGCGTTGGGCTTGATCACCAGCCGCGCGGCCTCGGGGCAGCGGTCCTGCTCGACCGGCGCCCCCTTGCGGTAGATCGCCCAGGGCGCGGTCGGCAGGCCGCGCCGCTCGGCGCAGAGCTTGGCGAGATGCTTGTCGTCGGCGAGGCCGCGCAGGATCGGGCTGGCGCCGAGATGCGGCACGCCGAGCCGGGTGCAGAGCAAAGGCGCCATCATCTCGCTGTTCAGGAAGCCGCCGCGGTTGAACAAAGTGAAGACGAAATCGACGTCCGGATCTTCGAACAGCGTCTCATAGCGGTCGGCGAGAACGAGGTTCATGCCGATCTCGCGCAGCGCCTCGCGCACCTCGACATGATAGAGGGCGTGGTTGCCGTCGTCCGGATGCAGCGCGCTCTGCCAGCGGGCGTGCTTGGCGATGAACATGATCTTGAGGCGCTGCTTCGCCTCCTCGGGAATTCTTCGGGGGGTGAGCGAGCCCGGCACGGTCCTGTCTTTCGGTTGCGGCCGGACGCACCCCCTTGCGTTCGGACCTGATGTTGGCGCGCCGCTAAACCCGGATTGGCGCCGGCGCAATCGTGAAGGCCCGAATTGTGGAGAAAAGCGGGCGGCGGCGGGACGGAAACGAGGTCTGGTGCCGCAACGTTGCGGGATTGTTGCGCCGGCGCCATGAAGCGCCATGCGCCTCGCCGACTGCCACAATATCGAGGATTTCCGCCGGCTGGCGAAGCGGCGGCTGCCGCGCCCGGTGTTCGACTATATCGACGGCGGCGCCGACGACGAGGTGACGCTGCGGCGCAACAGCGCGGCCTATGACGATTGCGACCTCGTCCCCAATGTCCTCGCCGGGGTCGCCGAGATCGACATGTCGGTGAGCGTCCTCGGCCGCCGGATCGCGATGCCGCTGATGCTGTCACCGACCGCGATGCAGCGGCTGTTCCACTGGGAAGGCGAGCGCGCAGTGGCCCGCGCCGTAGCGCCGTTCGATACTTATTTCGGCATCTCGACCATCGGCACGGTGAGCATCGAGGAGATCGGCCGCACCGTCGCCGGGCCGAAGCTGTTCCAGCTTTATGTTCATCGCGACCACGGGCTGAACCGGGCGCTCGTCCAGCGCTGCAAGGATGCGGGCTTCGATGCGATCGCGCTCACCGTCGACACGATCGTCGGGGGAAACCGCGAGCGCGACCTCTATGGCGGCTTTACGACGCCACCGCTGGACGCCGCGCTCGCTGCTGAGCTTCGCCGCCCATCCGCGCTGGACGCTGAACTATCTCACGCGCGAGCGCTTCTCGCTCGCCAACCTCTCCGACTATGTGACCGGCGGCAGCAGCGTCGCGATGAGCGTCGCCCAATATATCGACACGATGTTCGATCCCGCGATGGACTGGGCGGCGGCGGAGCGGATCCGCGCCGACTGGGGCGGGCCGTTCGCGCTCAAAGGGGTGATGTCGGTCGCCGACGCCCGCCGCGCGGTCGAGATCGGCGCGACCGCGATCTATGTCTCCAACCATGGCGGGCGGCAGCTCGACGGCAGCCGCGCGCCGTTCGACCAGATCGCCGAGATCGCGGATGCCGTTGGGGGACGCATCGAGATCATCTGCGACGGCGGGGTCAGGCGCGGCAGTCATGTCCTGAAAGCGCTCAGCGCCGGGGCGACGGCCTGCTCGGGCGGGCGGCTCTACCTCTACGCGCTGGCCGCCGGCGGCGAAACCGGAGTCGCGCGCGCGCTCGGCAATCTATGCAACGAGATCGTCCGCGACATGAAGCTGATGGGCGTGACCAGCCTCAGCCAGCTCGGCCGTGACAACCTCCGCTGGCGTTAGGCGGCGGCCGGCGCGTCCTCTTCGCCGTCCCGGCCGCCCCAGTTCAGATTGCGGGTGACGTACATCACCGCGGCGAGCGCGACGAAGAGCATCAGCGCGCCGATCAACAGCGAATAAGCCTCGAGGCTGAGCAAGATGTAGAGCACCGCGTAGAGGCCGGCGAGCAGGCCGCCGATGAAGCCGGCGCGGCGCCAGCTCTTCAGCACCGCGGCCGAATAGGCGGTGTTGAGGCCGGCGATCGCGGCCGAGGCGGCGACATAGGCCAAAGCGAAGCCGATCACCTCGGCGAGGGCGAGCAGCAGCACGAAGAACAGGATCAGGGCCGCGCCGACGAGCAGATATTCGACCGCCGAGACGCGCACGCCGCCGATCACGTCGAACATCAGGAAGGCCAGGAAGGTGAAGCCGATGAACAGGAAGCCGTATTTCGCCGCCCGGTCGACCTGCGAGTAGACGTTGACCGGCTGGACCAGGCTGATCTGCGCGGCCTGGGACCCCGCCACCGGCGCGCCGCGCGCGTCGTACATTTCCGGCGGCTCGGGGGCCGTCTGAGCCCCGGCGCCAGCGGCGCCGGTCTGCACCAGCGAGCGGCCGAGGGCGAGGTTGCCGACCCGATAGGCGGCGGTGAAACCGCTTGCGTCGACGCTCCGCTCGGCGGGCAGGAAGCCGCCCTGGAAGCTCGGATGCGGCCAGGCGGAGCGCACGCGCCAAAGCGTGTCGCCGGCATGGGGCGCGAGGCTGACCGCGCCATTGCCGCGGAAGTCATAGGCGAAATCGACCAGGACCGGCTGGCGCGCCAGCGAGCCCGCGTCGAGCCGGGCGAAGAAGCCGCGTCCGCCCGTCGCCGCCGCGCCGCCGCCGGGCTGGAGCCGAAGCTGCTGCCCGCCGATCGCGATCCGCGGATTGGCGCCGAGGCCGCGTGGATCGGAGAGGCCGAAGCGAAGCTCGGCCCGCGCCATGTCGAGCGTGGCCGGGCTCACGCCCGCGGCCTGGAGATCGGCCGGCATGACGAAGCGCGCGCGGCCGGACACCCGGCTGTCATAGACCACCACCTCGTAGATCGAGCGCGCCCGCCGCTCCGGCCTGATCTCGGTGTCGATCTGCGCCTGCTCCGGCGCGAGGGTCAGCTCCTGCCAGACTTCGCGCGAGCGGGTGACCTGGTTGGCGCCCTCGGTCACCGTCTCGGTGATCGTCTGCCGATAGGGAATGACGAGCAGCGGCCCCGCGATCGTCTGCGGCCCGCCCCAGCCTTCCGCGATGCTCGCCTGGGCCTGCTCCGACTGCAGCTGGCGGTCATAGACCATCAGCCAGACCGCGAAGAGCGGGATCGAAAGAACGAGGCCGACGAGAATGACGAGGGTGAGCTTGAGGCCGGGCGAGCGATCGGACGACATGACTTACTCCGAGCTTGGGAACTCGATTCGACGTAATCTATGCACGGTTCGTCGTCAACTCGGCTTGCGACGAACTGCTTGAACGCGTCAGCCCGCGCGGTCCTCGCAGTAGCGATACCGCTCCTCCGGCGTGGCGCGCAGCCGGCTGTCGATATAGTAACCGGCAAGGCCGTCGATCATCGCCTCGCCGCCGGCGGGGATGAAGCGGGCCGCGGCGCGTCGCCAGCCGGTGACGCAATCGGCGCGGGGCCGGTCCGACTGGCCGCAGTCGACGAACGCGTCGAACGCGGCGCGCCAGGCGGTGAAGTCGGCCCGGCTCATCGGCGCGCCATGGCCGGGGATGAGCGTCGTGAAGGGCGTCGCCGCGATCTCGCCCAGCGCCCGCCGCCAGCCCTCGGCGCAGGTGGTGTCGATGAACGGCACCGGCGCGACGACCAGGTCGCCGACGATCGCCACCCGGGTCGCCGGATCGTAGAGCCAAACGTCGCCCTCGGTCGCGGCGAAGCGGGCGAGGTTCACGCGCAGGCGCCGTCCCGCGATCCGCATCTCGCCGGACGCGGTCACCGGGCGCGTGGCGCGCAGCGCGGCGGCATTGTCCATCGCCGCGAAAGCGCGCGCGACCTCGGCCCGATTGGCCTCGGGAACCTGGCCGACGTCGAGCGCGCGCTGGGTGCTCGCGCGGCTGCGCGCGAGAAAGCCGGTCAGCGCACGCTCGATCGCTTCGCTCGCATAGACCGGCGCGTGCGGATAAGCGGCGCGGATGTCGCCGTTGCCGGTGGTATGATCGAGGTGCCAGTGGGTGTTGACGATCGCCGCGACCGGCCGGCCGCGCGCGCGGGCAAAGCTAAGCAGCCGGTCGCGATGCTCGGGATGGCGGCCGGTATCGATAAGAATCAATCCTTCGGGCGCATCGAGGAAGACGCTGTTCCCGTCCGGCCCGTGGTTGGGGACCACGCTGTCGGAAATCAGATGATAGGGCTCGCGTCCCGTCGGCTGTGCCGACGCGCCGGCCGCGCCAGCTAGAGCGAACATCGACAACAGCCATTTCATGCCGAACCCTTCCGTTTGATCTTGGCGATCTGGCCAAATTTCGAACAAACGCCTTGGGCTTTTCGGCGGAACGTCAGTCCAGTTCGATCGACGGCTACGCGATTTCGGCTTGCATTGCCTGACCCCGCGGCGCTGGACTATGCTTTCTCGGGGGAAGCCATGACCGATACTCCGCCAGAGGACAGTGCCGCGCCCGCAAACGCAGGCCAGGCCGGCGGCGCATCCAGCTACACCGCGGTGATCCATTTTCACGGCATCGGCAGCCAGCGCCGGTTCGAAGAGAGCGCCGGCCTGGTCGATGCGCTCGACCGCTATTCGAACGCGAGCAAGCAGGACGAGCAACCGATCGGCAAACTGGCCCGCATTCAGGCGCGGTCGGAGCTGCTGCACAGCGATCCCAAGCGCACGATCGGCTATATCCGCAGCTTCTGGACGGAGAAGACGCCGGACGGCTGGACGCCCTATCAGCAGGTCCGTTTCTACGAATCCTATTGGGCCCCGGTCATGGCGGGACAGCAATCGCCGTGGCGGATCGTGCGCTGGATCTTCTCGCAGGTCTGGCGACCCTGGACGACGATGCGCGCGCCATGGCGCGAACGGCAGCGGCTGCGCCGAGCGGCACTGGCCGAGCTTTTCGACCGGGAGGATCTGCGGCCGGACGGCGCCGAACCGGGCGACTTCGGGCATCTGGTCAAGCTGTACGACGAGTTCGAAGGGCTCGACGCGCAGCGGACCTATCCGGCCGGCGGGTTCGACGATTTCCTGGCGCATATCGGGGCGTCCAACCGCGGCAAGCCGGATCGCGCCGCGAGGCTGACGCGCGTGGCGCGCGCCTGGTGCCGGCACTATCAACGCGACGAGCGCAGGGCTTTTTTCGTCCTGGTCACAATCGCGCTCACGCTTCTCCTGGTCGCAGGCGCCACCGTCTTCGCCATTCGGGCCGTGCTTCAGCTGGCGGTGGCGGTGGTCAATGTCGGCGCGTCGCCCGGCAGCGAGATCGCGGGCCTGCTGACGCCGGACTGGCGCACCGCCCTCGGCCTCGCCGGCGGCCTGTTCGCTCTCCTGCTGGGCAAGCTGCTCGTCGATTATATGGGCGATGTCGAAGCCTGGTCGACCTATCGCGAAACCGACGAGAAACACGAACGGCGGCGCAAGGTGCTCGATACCTCGATCGAGCTGGTCACGCATGTGCTTGCCGATGCCCGCTGCACGCGGGTCGTTGTCGTTTCGCACAGCCTGGGGACGACGATCGCCAACGATACCTTGCTCGCCATCGCACGCAACAACCGGGCCACCAACCCGCAGGACCCGCTCGCCGGCCCCGCCGCGCTCCACAAGATCGAGCATTTCGTCACCCTGGGCAGCCCGATCGACAAGATCGAATATTTCTTCGAGAGCTACAGCAGCCGTTCGCACCGCTACAAAAGGATCATCGAGGAGCTGCGCGGGGACATCGGCACCGAGCCGTTCAGCCGCAACCGCAAGCCCTATGTCCACTGGATCAATTATTGGGACGAAGGCGACATCATCAGCGGGCCGCTGCATTCGCCGACCAACCGCGAACGGGTCGCCCACCTCGTGGACAACGTCCATGTGCGCAGCTTCGGTTTTCCCGCCCCAGGCGCATCGCACCTCGCCTATCTCGACAGCCGCAATGTGGTCCGCGGGCTGTTCGACATCATCTACAAGCGCGCGGGGAGCTTCAGGACGCTGCCGATCGTACCGGACAAGGGACCGGACTATCGCAGCGTCGATCTTGGTCCGGGGGAAGCGCGGGGCGACCGCCGCTTCTATCAGCTGACCGCGCTGGCTTTGCCCTGGCTCGCGCTCATGTCGCTCGCCGTCGGCCTCCTGACCGGCCGCTGGACTTGGTGGCTGTTCGTCCCGGGGGCGCTGGCGCTGCTCATCCTGGTGCTGGGCCATGGCTGGAGCCGCGCGCGCGGCCATCGCGACCCGTTCTAGCGGGCGTCAGCGGCTCGCCGCCGCCTGACCGCGCTCCAGCGCCGGCCGGCCGACGGGCTCGGTCGCGGGCGGCAGCCGCGCCTCCAGTACGGTCAGCCAGCGCGAGGCGTTGGCGCCGATGCTGACCTGGGGATTGGAGGGCTGGCCCCGGATCTGCATCTCCCAGCCGGCGACCAGGGTGCGCGCCTGCTCGAACGCGGTCGCGAGCGGCTGCGGCTGGCGGAGCGCGCGGTTGATCATCGCGTCGCCGAAGAAGGTCCAGTCATTCTCCGCGACGCAGCCGAACGATGATCGATCGGCCGCGGCGGCCGTGACGATCGCCGTCGTCTCCGACTGCAGCCGCGGCACGAACACACCGGCATAGCAGGCGCTGATGATCAGCAGCCGGTTGCGGATGCCGAGCCCGTTCAACATCCCCGCCATCCGGTTCGGCGAGATTGCGCCATAGCCGTTGTCGGCGTCGTTGTAATAAAGGCCGAACGGCGCGCCATGGCTGGTCGTGTAGAGGACGAGCACGTCCTCCCGATCGTCCATCAATTCGGCGATCCGGGCGAAGGCGATGGCGAGCGTCGCCGGGGTGCCGCGCGGCAAATTGGAGGCGGCGCGACCGTCGGTGCCGGCGAGCACGATCGTCCGCCCAGTCGCGCCGTAGCGGCGATCGAGCACCTCGCCGGCGACCCGCGCCTCGCGACCGAAGACGGGATCGCTGTCGAGCGCGGCGACGACGATATAAGCGTCGACCGTGCCGGCGCGCTGCGGCTGCAGCGCGGCGAGCGCGCGCTCCAGCTTGCGATGCTCCTCGAGCTCTCCCGCCGGCGAGCGGCCGCGCTCGATCTGGGTACCGTCGTCGGCGCGGCGCTGGATCTCGGTCGGCGAGCCGGCGACGAGCAAGGGCGACGGCCCGGCCGTGTGGCGCGGCGCCTGGAAGGTCTGGGTCGACGCGGCGGCCGGCAGCACGAGCGCCAGCGCCGCGATCAGCTTCAGTTTGGCCCGCATCGTGCCCGCCTTTGTTGCGGCTCAGTCTTGCGACGGCTGCTGGCGAGTCAAGCGGCCGGTCGGCAACCGTTCGGACCGTTGCGGAATGGTCTCATTTGGATCGAGCTGGATCAGCGTCGCCTCGCTCGGCGCAAAGAGGTGAACCAAATCGGGCCACGTCGTGTCATCGGCCACGATGTAGAGACGAATGCCGCGCAACCAGCCGGGTCGGCGCCGCGACACGATGGGCGCCAACGCCCCGGCCAAAGGCACGCCTTCCGGCGATCCAATGGCGATTGCCAGTGGCGGGTTTCGGAATATCGTCTGCGGATCGGGCGACCACGATCCTTCAAAGGGAGGAAGACCCGGCGGGCGGACAAGCATGTTCCACGATTGTTCATGTCCCAGTCCGGTGCCAGGCGCTTGAAGGCCTCATGAAGATACGCATCCCAAGCCCCGCGGTCCGATGAGTGCGGCACTCGCAACGGCTCAGTCATGAAGGCGAGTTGATCCGCGTGCCGTTCACGCTGGGCGTTTGTCGCCGCGGCAGCAGCTGTCATGGCACGATCCCACTCAGATCCGCTGCGATCCGGCGCTCCCGTTGCCAGAGACACCGCTAGAGCAAAATGATCTGTTGGAGAAAGAATCTGCTCGGCGGACGGTATGCCCATGCTGACGAGCAGCCGTTCGCCATCCTCGGAAATGCGGTGGCCGCCGCCGGTCCACCATATCGAGAACGAGGAACGCATCAGCGCTTCGATATAGTCACGCGGCACCAAATCCGTCAGCGAGAGCGCCCGGATGACTCGTCCATCGTCGCCATAGATAACGACGACATTTGGCCCATTTCCCGTGTCGCCCCAATCGTCGAAGGCAACAAAATAACGGCCGGAATCGGCAACCAAGGCGTCGACGGGAGCGACTTCATTCACCAATGGCCCTTGCCACCACGCAACCCAACGACCTCTGGAATCCCGGCGCTGGAGAACGGCACGCGCCCGATCGGGAGCCGACGGCCCGCGAGGCCTGTTCACGTACGGCGGATTGTCGGTTGGAAAATGCGGCGTGACGATCAACCGAACGGCCCGGCTCGGAGAGTAGTAGGTCGTCACCCTTGGCGCGACCCAGGAATCGGCGCGTGCCGGCTGCATCGGGGACATGGCGGCGACGATCAGCAGCGCCAATACCGCAATCAGCTTGAGCTTGGTCTGCATCGCGCGATTCCCCGATTCCCTCAGGGCGCAGTCTAGCTCGGGGAGCGGCGCGCGCCAGAGCTTCGCGCCGCCCCTCTCTCGCGGTTCAGGCCGCGGAGCCCTCGCGATGCATCCAGCCGAAATACGCGCCGGCCAGCGCCAGCACGCCGTGCAGCCAGACATTGTTGCCGTGCAGCGGGATCAGGCCGAACGTGGTGCTCGTCGCCGCGATCAGGCCCATCGCCGTCAGCAGCGCGTAGATCACCGCGACGCCACGGAAGAAATTCCGCGCCGCGCCGGCGCTGCCGCGCGACAGCACGCCCCACACGCCGAACAGCAGGTGGGCGACATTGTGCAGCAGGTTGACCGCGAACAGGCCGAGCAGCATCCCGTAACCCTGGGTCATCGTCATCCCCGGCGGATGCTCCGTCGGCGTGACCGCGCCCGGCACGAAGCCCAGCGCCCCGACCGCCAGGAAAACCACGCCGAACAGCAATGCCATGGTCCGAATGCCCATCACGTCACCTCCCTGTCTGGCGGCCTTCGTGAGTCGGTTGCGCCGCTCTGAGGGCAGACTAGGCGCTCTCCGAGCCTTGGCAAAGGACCATCATTGACATGAGCCAATAAGAGACCTATTAACAGGTCATGATTGAGCCAATCTTCGCCGGTAGCACGGTCAGCATCAGCGACCTGAAAAAGAATCCCAGCGCCGTCATAGCGGCGGCGGAGGGCTTCCCGGTCGCGGTGCTCAACCGCAACACCCCCTCCGCCTATCTCGTTCCCGCCAAGGCCTGGGAAGAGCTGATGGACCGACTGGAGGATATCGAGCTCGCCGAGATCGTCCGCCAGCGCGAAGGACAGCCGGAGATTGAGGTATCGATTGACGAGCTATAGGCTCACCTTCCTTCGCGACGCGAAGAAGGAGTGGGACAAGCTCGGCGCCGACATTCGCAAGCAATTCGGCAAAAAGCTGACTGAGCGGCTTCGCAATCCGCGTGTCCCTTCGGCACGGCTGAGCGACATGCCCGATTGCTACAAGATCAAGCTGCGCTCGGCCGGCTATCGGCTGATCTATCGCGTCCATGACGACCGCATCGTGGTGCAGGTCATTGCTGTCGGTCGGCGCGACCGCAATCTCGTCTACAAGATCGCGGCGGGGAGGCTGGGCTGATGGATTCAGCCAGCTAATCCAGCGAGCGCGAACCGAGAATGCCGGCCAAGGTTTCTGACATCGATTCAACCTCGGCCCTAAACTTCGCTAGATAGGCCCGCCCGCCTTCCGTAATGCGAAACTCGCCGTGTCCCGTTCGCTCGATGAGACCGTCACGACATAACCGGCGCTTTGTCTGCAACGCATTGGCGATGATCTGATCAATTTTGGATTCATTGGGGCGTTTAACGGCGCGCAACCGATCAGCCGGAGTCAATATTATACGACCCCTTACCGCCGCGGTAATTTCCCCAGTTGTTCTGACGGCGCCATTCTCTAAGGCCTCGAGGATCACATCCTCCACGTCTTCCTGCTGAGTCGGACGATTTCTCAAATCAATAAACACGCGCCTTCGGCTTGATGTACTGGACCTCGTCGGTGAGCGTGTACTCATGCACCGGCCGGTAATCGATCCAGACCTCGCCGCCCTCGCCGCCCCAGCCGTCGAACCAGGCCACGGTGTGCTTCATCCAGTTCTTGTCGTCGCGCTTGGGATAGTCCTCGTGCGCGTGGGCGCCGCGGCTTTCCTGGCGGTTGACCGCGCCGGCGATGGTGACGCTCGCCTGGGCGATCAGATTGTCGAGCTCGAGCGTCTCGATCAGGTCGGTGTTCCAGATCAGGCTGCGATCGGTGACCTGGATGTCCTTCATCCGCTCATAGGTCCTGGCGAGCTTGTCGACGCCTTCCTTCATCAGCTCGTCGTTGCGGAAGACGGCGCAATGGGCCTGCATCGTCCGCTGCATCTCGACCCTGACCTCGGCGGTCGGGGAGCCGCCGCTGGCAAAGCGGAACCTGTCGAGCCGGCCGAGCGCGAGGTCGGCGCCGTCCTTCGGCAGCTCGGGCTGGCGCGCATTGGCGGTGAGCAGCTCGCCGAGCCGGAGCCCGGTGGCGCGGCCGAAGACGACGAGGTCGATCAGGCTGTTCGAGCCGAGCCGGTTGGCGCCGTGGACCGAGACGCAGGCGGCCTCGCCGACCGCGAACAGGCCCGGCACGACGCTGTCCGGATCGCCGTCCTTCAGCGTTACGACCTCGCCGTGAAAATTAGTCGGAATGCCGCCCATATTGTAATGGACGGTCGGCGTGACCGGCAGCGGCTGGCGGGTCAGGTCGACGCCGGCGAACACCTTCCCCGATTCCGTGATCCCCGGCAGCCGCTCGGCGAGGATTTCCGGCGCGATATGGTCGAGATGGAGATGAATATGGTCCTTGTGCTGGCCGACGCCCCTGCCCTCGCGGATCTCCAGCGCCATCGAGCGTGAGACGACGTCGCGGCTGGCGAGGTCTTTCGCGCTCGGAGCATAGCGCTCCATGAAGCGCTCGCCCTCGCTGTTGGTGAGATAGCCGCCCTCGCCGCGCGCGCCCTCGGTGATCAGCACGCCGGCGCCGTAAATGCCGGTCGGGTGGAACTGGACGAACTCGCAATCCTGCAATGGGAGCCCGGCGCGCAGCGCCATGCCGCCGCCGTCGCCGGTGCAGGTATGGGCGCTGGTGGCGGTGAAATAAGCCCGGCCATAGCCGCCGGTCGCCAGCACGACGGCCTGGGCGCGGAAGCGGTGAACGCTCCCGTCTTCCAGGCAGAGCGCGACGACACCGCGGCAGGCGCCATTCTCCATGATCAGGTCGAGCGCGAAATATTCGATGAAGAACTCGGATTCGTAGCGCAGGCTCTGCTGGTAAAGCGCGTGCAGCATCGCGTGGCCGGTGCGGTCGGCCGCCGCGGCGGTGCGCTGGGCCGGCGGTCCCTCGCCCATATTCTGCATCATGCCGCCGAAGGCGCGCTGGTAGATCTTGCCCTCGTCGGTGCGGCTGAACGGCACCCCCGCATGTTCCAGCTCGTAGACCGCGGCCGGCGCTTCGCGGACCATATATTCGATCGCGTCCTGGTCGCCGAGCCAGTCGGCGCCCTTGACCGTGTCGTACATGTGCCAGGTCCAGTGGTCCGGGCCCATGTTTCCGAGGCTGGCCGAGATGCCGCCCTGCGCGGCGACGGTGTGGCTGCGGGTCGGGAAAACCTTGGTGATGTTGGCGGTCCTGAGGCCCGCCTGGGCCGCGCCCATCGTCGCGCGCAGCCCAGAGCCGC
>NZ_JBQTIN010000009.1:0-2159 GCF_052388015.1 Sphingosinicella sp. | reverse complement strand
TCGCGCGCGGATGCCGCATGCCCGGCCCGCCGTCGGTCGAGAAGGCGACGTGGGGATCGACGAGCAGCGCGTCCTGCAGCGCCTGATCCATGGTGAAATGCGCGCCGGAGCCGCCCTCGGGGCCGAGTGCGATCAGCACGTCGGCATAATGGCGGCCCGCCGCCCCGGCGACTTGCTCCAGGGTTCGGCCGGCGTGCGGAGGCGTACCGAACAGCAAAGCCTCCGGCCCGCCGCGCCGGGTCATCCGCCGGACGAGATGGTCGTAAAGCTCCTGCCGCCGCTGCGCGACGACGGCGGCATAATCGGTCGGCGGCAGCGCCCATTCCGGGAAGAGGATGCCGATCCCGGTATAGCCGGCATTGTAGGGATATTCGTCCGCGGTCAGGCGGACGCCCCGACGGCGCCTGGCGGCGAGAAAATCGAGCAAGGCGCGGGCGCGCGCTTCGCCCCGGCCGAACACCACCTTGAGATGCGAGATATGGGCGCGGGCGCCGGAGGCGGAGGCGATCAGCTCCTCGATCGACGCCTCGATCGCGTCGTCATTTTCCGAGCGCATGTGGCTCATCGCGACGCGGTCGTGCCGGGCCACGACCCGGCCGAGCGCCGCCAGCTCGGGCGTTTCCGAATAGATGCCGGGCACATATTCGAGGCCGTAGGAGAGGCCGAAAAAGCCCGCCCGTAGTTCGGCATCGAGCAGCGCCACCATCCGCTGAAGCCCCGCCGCGTCGGGCCGGACGACGGAATCCGGCACCCGCGCCGCGCGCCGGATCGTGCCGTGGCCCACCAAAGGCGCGAGATTGACGTCGAGCGCCGCGCGCGCGGCGCGCGAGCGCCAGCCCGGGAGATCGGGATCTTGCCCGCTGGCGGGCCCGCCGCCGTCCTGCCCGAGCGAGATCGTCGTGACGCCCATCGCGAGAAAGCTCTCGTAGGAGGCGGTGAGCGGATCGCCATGCGTGTGGAGATCGATGAAGCCGGGGGCGAGAACCCGCCCGGCGCCCTCGACGACGCGCGCGCCGGAGACTCGTTCGCCGCGGGCCGGCCTTGCGATCCGCGCGATCCGGTCGCCCATGACGAGCACATTGGCGGGCCGCGGCGGCGCTCCGGTGCCGTCGACGAGCGTGACGTCGCGAAACAGGATGGACGACCCGGCCGGCGGCTGCGCGCGGACCGGCAGGCCGGAAAGCCCGCCGCTCGCGATCGCTCCCGCGATAAGCTGCCGCCGCGAAAACTTGTGGTTCATGGGTATATCAGCCTCGTCTCAAGCTGGCCCCGATGCGGCGGTCTGCCTAGCTTCCAAGACTTCGCAACCCCATGCCCCGCCTGCACCGGGCGGCGGCGGAAGGTCATCACCTTCACCCATATCGCGCACCGGACACGGCCCGGAAGGTGACGAAAGTAACGGTACGTCGCACGCGAGGGGCGTCACCTTCCGGAAAATCGCCGGCAGATCGGCGCGCATCGCCTGAAGGCGCGGCGGCGGGAGGAAGGATTCGGCCATCCCCAGCCTATGCTGGATTTGGGGGCGTGTAGGAAAATGGATTCGAAACCGGCGCCGCTCTCGGCGGCCCCTGCCGCTTGTGTCAGTTCGCGCCGGCGGGGATGAGGACGTCGGGGCTGATCGTGGCGATCGATATTCTGGGGGCGGCGGCCGGCGCGGCTTCGCCCGGGGCCTCGTTGTAGATGAAGCCGAAGGCCGGGTTGGCACGGATGCCGAGCGAGCCCTGCGGCCCGTACCAGACCCTGACCTGGCTCCAGTCGCCGTTCGGCGAGACGTCGCGGGCGAGCGCGCGGCGCTCGATGCGGCCGGGGCCGGACCAGTTGGCGTGGTTCAGATAGACGTTCCGGTCGTCGATGATCTCGGCGACCATCGCGACATGGCCGATCGGCATGGCCCGCGTCGGCTGGAGCACCATCACCGCGCCGACCCGCGGCTCTGCGCCGCGGGCATAGCGCCCCGCCGCCTGATCCCACCAGGTGCCGGCATTGCCGCGAATCTCGATGCCCGACTGGGCGCGCGCATAAGGCACGCATTGCAGCACGGCGGCGGCGGGGGTTGCGGCGGCGGCGGCCAGCCCGAGGGCGATCAGAATGCGGAGGATGAAGCGCGGAAAGCTGCGCTCAAAGCGCGCGCTGAACCTTGACGTCGACATGAATCCCCC
>NZ_JBQTIN010000008.1:0-21780 GCF_052388015.1 Sphingosinicella sp. | reverse complement strand
TGCGGGCGACGAATTTGAAGATCGCGCTCTCCAGCGCGGCGAAGGCGGCGAGGGGGGTGGCGCGCAGGGCCAGGGCCGGAGCGTTGCCGCTATGGGCGAGCTTGGGCGAGACCATGAAGAGGTCGACCAGTTCCACGAGGCGCGGATCGGGCGGGATGGAGCCGTTGGTCTCGATCTCGACCAGGCGGCCGTCCTGCTTCAGCCGCTCGGCGAGGGCGATCAGGCCGACCATCTGGGCGAGCGGCTCGCCGCCGGTGATCACCACCCCCTCGGCCGGCAGCGCCAGCGCGGCGGCGGCGACTGCCTCCACCTCCATCTCGATCGTCTCGGCCGCCTGATCATATTTGGGGGCGCGCTCGTGCGGCCATTTCGTGCCCTGCCAGTTCCAGGTGTAGGGCGTGTCGCACCAGACGCAGTGCAAATTGCAGCCGGAGAGGCGGACGAAGGTGCGGATCTGACCCGCATTCACGCCCTCGCCCTGGATCGAGCGGAAGATTTCCGGCTCACCGGGCGCGCGGGCAGCGATGCGGAGGGTGGGGGGCATTTCGGCGAGCTATCTACCCTATTGAGTCACCCCGGCGGAAGCCGGGGCCCATGAACTCAGAATCGGAAAGTAGGCGCGGCCACTTTGACTTCACCTCTAGCGGCGGTGTTCATGGGTCCCGGCTTTCGCCGGGATGACTCTCTGAGGAAACGATGGCCGGGTATTTCTATCTTCTCGCCAGCCGGAAGCATGGGACGCTTTATGCGGGATGCACGACTGACCTGACCAAGCGCGTCTGGGAGCATCGCGAGGGTGTCGTGCCGGGGTTCACGCGACAATATGGCGTGAAGCGGCTGGTCTATTTCGAAGTCTATGACGACATCGAGGACGCGATCGTGCGGGAGCGGCGGATCAAGGAGTGGAAGCGGGACTGGAAATCCAGCTGATCGAGAAGGAAAACCCGCACTGGGAGGATTTGGCCGTGTCGCTGCTGGGGTTCGAACCGCTGTCGAGTCATCCCGGCGGAAGCCGGGACCCATGAACGCCATCCTTTGAAAGACGAGCGCTGTCGTGATCGCGCCCTTCAAACTCCGTGTTCATGGGCCCCGGCTTCCGCCGGGGTGACTCCATTTTTTCCCTAAGAGCCGAGCAGAAACCGCCTGATCCACTCCCCGACGCGCCGATTGTCGTTCGGGGCGTCGAGGGAGGCGATGGCGGCGGCGGGGTCGGGGGTGCGGTCGTGGCGCTCCGCGATCAGCGCCTTGGCGTAGGCCGGATCGAATTCGGGGTGGAACTGGAAGGAGATGCTCGGCTGGTCGCTCCAGACGAGGCCGGCATAGGGTGTGAAGACCGAGGAGGCCAAAACGTGCGCGCCGGGGGGCTGGAGCACGACCTGGTCCTGATGGCTGGCAGGGATGGCGACGCTGGGGGCGTCGTCCATCCAGGGCTCGCGGCGGACGATCGGGTAGGTCTGGAGGCCGACGCCCCAGCCCTTGTGCGATTTCTCGACGCGGCCGCCCAAGGCCTCCGCCATGAGCTGGTGGCCGAAGCAGATGCCGACCAGCTTCGCCCGGCCGGCGGCGGCGCGGACGAAGGTCTTCAGCGGCGCGATCCAGGCGTGGTCCTCATAGACGCCGGCCGAGGAGCCGGTGATGAGGTAAGCGTCGAAGCGGTTCACGTCGGGCGGCAGCGGCTCCGCCTGCACGTCGATCGACGTGGTGTCGAAGCCGTCGCCCAGCAGCGCCTCGAACATCGCCGGATAGCGGCCGAAGGCGGGGATCAGGTCCGCGGGCGGCTTGCCGGTTTCGAGGATGGCGAGCTTCATCGAGGCCAGCTTACTTTCTGAGTCACCCCGGCGAAAGCCGGGGGCCATGAACTCGGATTGTGGAGATAGGCGACGCTGCTTTTCACTTCGCTTCGTGCGGCGGTGTTCATCGGTCCCGGCTTTCGCCGGGATGACTCAGTTTGAATTTCGCCGCGCCCGCTTCGCGGCGATGCGCAGGCGCAGGGCGTTGAGGCGGATGAAGCCGGCGGCATCGCGATGGTCGTAGCCGCTCTGGCCTTCCTCGAAGGTGACGAGGTCCTGGTCGTAGAGGGAGAGCGGGCTCTCGCGGCCGATCACGGTCGCATTGCCCTTGTAGAGCTTCATGCGGACCGTGCCGGTCACATGCTCCTGGCTCTTGTCGATCAGCGCCTGCAGCATCTCGCGCTCCGGCGCGAACCAGAAGCCGTTGTAGATCAGCTCCGCATAGCGGGGCATGATCGAATCCTTCAGGTGCATCGCGCCGCCGTCGAGCGTGATGCTCTCGATGCCGCGATGGGCGGCGAGCAGGATCGTGCCGCCGGGCGTCTCGTAAACGCCGCGCGACTTCATGCCGACGAAGCGATTCTCGACCAGATCGAGCCTGCCGATGCCGTTGTCGTGGCCGAGCTGGTTGAGCCTGGTGAGCAAAGCGGCGGGGGAGAGGCGCTCGCCGTCGATGGCGACGGGATCGCCGCGCTCGAACTCGATGCTGACGATCGTCGGCGTGTCCGGCGCATCCTCGGGCGCAATGGTGCGCTGGTGGACATATTCGGGGGCCTCGGCCGCCGGATCCTCCAGCACCTTCCCCTCGGAGGAGGAGTGGAGGAGATTGGCGTCGACCGAGAAGGGCGCCGCGCCGCGTTTGTCCTTGCTGATCGGGATCTGGTGCTTCTCCGCGAAGTCGATCAGCGCCTCGCGGCTCGCCATGTCCCACTCGCGCCAGGGGGCGATGACGCGGATGTCGGGCTCGAGGGCGTAATAGCCGAGCTCGAAGCGGACCTGGTCGTTGCCCTTGCCGGTGGCGCCGTGACAGACCGCGTCGGCGCCGACCTGCCGCGCGATCTCGATCTGGCGCTTGGCGATGAGCGGGCGGGCGATCGAGGTGCCGAGCAGATACTGGCCCTCATAGACCGTGTTCGCGCGGAACATCGGGAAGACGTAATCGCGGACGAACTCCTCGCGCAGATCGTCGATGAAGATGTTCTCCGGCTTGATGCCGAGCAGCTCCGCCTTGCGCCGCGCCGGCTCCACCTCCTCGCCTTGGCCGAGATCGGCGGTGAAGGTGACCACCTCCGCCCCATATTCGGTCTGCAGCCATTTCAGGATGATCGAGGTGTCGAGGCCGCCCGAATAAGCGAGGACGACCTTCTTGGGGCTGGGCAGACCGGTCATGCGTAGATTTCTTTCTCTTGGCCCATCATGCGCTGGAAGCGTTGCAGCAGGGCCGGGATGGGGTGGCCGTCGCGGACGGCCAGGAAGAGAGTGTCGTCGCCGGCGATGGTGCCGGCGACCTCGGGCAGGGCGCTATGGTCGATCGCCGAGGCGACGAGATGGGCGGAGCCGGGCGGCGTGCGGATGACGATCAGCTGGCCGGCGGATTCGATGGAGACGGCCCATTCGCGCAGGATGCGGGCGAGGCGGCCGGCCTCCCAGTCGCGGCCGCCGAGCTGATCGGGGAGGGCGTAGCGCAGCGCGCCGCCCCGCTTCACCTTGACCGCGCCGAGCTGGTCGAGATCGCGGCTGACCGTCGCCTGGGTGACCGGGAAGCCCAGAGCGGCGAGGCGCTCGGTGGCGTCCTCCTGGCTGGCGATCTCGCCGGAGCGCAGCAGATCGGCGAGGCTTCGGAGGCGGCGCTCCCGGGTGTCGGTCATCGCGCGACCTCGCGAATCGTCGTTCGAGTCATCCCGGCGAAAGCCGGGACCCATGAACCGAAGCGGTGGCGGGACAGTGAGAACCTCGTCGCCTCACCAGCTACGGCAGTGTTCATGGGTCCCGGCTTTCGCCGGGATGACTCCGGGGAGCGCGTGTCGGTCACAGCAGCACCCAGGCGAGGGCGCCGCGGGCGGCGTGCATGCGATTCTCGGCCTGGCGCCAGATCGCGCTCTTTGGGCTTTCCAACACGCCGTGCGTGACCTCCTCGCCGCGGCGGGCGGGGAGGCAGTGGAGGAACCAGGCGTCGTCGGCCTTGGCCATCAGCGCCTCGTCGACCTGATAGGGGCCGAGTGCCTGCATCCGCTCGCGCGCTTCATTGTCCTGGCCCATCGAGACCCAGACGTCGGTGTAGACGAAGCGCGCGCGCCGGACCGCCTCGGCGGGGTCGTCGACCTGGCGGACGCCGTCCGGCGCATCGCTCAGCCGATATTGGGACGGGCTGGCAAGGGTCAGCTCCGCGCCGACGGCGAGGCAGGCGTGGGCAAGGCTGCGGGCGACATTGTTGTCGGCGTCGCCAACATAGGCGATTTTCAGACCCTGCAGGTTGTCGGCCAATTGCTTCATGGTTAAAACATCTGCGAGCGCCTGGAGCGGATGTTCCTTGTCCGACAACAGGTTAACCACCGGTTTTGCCGTCGCACCTGTCATTCTGACGAGATCATCATGGTCCATGACCCGGGCGCAGATGATGTCGTGATAGCAGGCGAGGGTGCGGGCGACGTCCTCGGCCGTCTCACGGCTGCCGAGGCCGACCTCCTCTTTCTGGATATAGACCGGATGGCCGCCGAGCTGAACCACCGCCATCTCGGTCGAGTTGCGGGTGCGGGCCGACGGCTTCTGGAAAACCAAAGCGACGCCCTTGCCGGCGAGCGGGCGGCCGAGATCGGGCTGCTCCGCCAGCGCCAGCACTTCGGCGATGCCGGCGGGACCGAGATCGGCGACGGTGAGGATGTTGGTCATGCCGCCGCCTTCAGCACCATCGTGCCGATGCCCTTGTCGGTCAGGATCTCGATCAGCAGGCTGTGCGGGGTGCGGCCGTCGATGATGTGGGCCGAGCCGACGCCGCCATCGACCGCGTCGGCGCAGGCGCGCAGCTTGGGAATCATGCCGGCGCTGACCGACTCGTGCTCGATGCGCTCGCGCAGCTCGGCGGCGGTGAGCCGTTGAATCAGGCTCGACTCGTCCTTCGGGTCCGCGAGCAGGCCGGGGGCGGCGGTGAGATAAACGATCTTCTCCGCCTGCATCGCCACCGCGATCGCCATCGCCGCCTCGTCGGCATTGATATTGTAGGGCTGGCCAGAAGGGTCGGCGCCGACGGTGGAGACGACGGGAGCGAGGCCCTGATCGAGCAGGCCGTGCAGGCGCTCGGCGCGGACCGAAGCAACGTCGCCGACAAAGCCGAGGGCGGGGTCGCGCGGACGGGTGATGAGCAGGCCGCCATCCTCGCCGGCCACGGCGACCGCGACCGGATCGTTGGGCGATTCCTTGTTGATCGTCGCGACCAGATTGCGGCTGACCTCGCCGACCAGCACCATGCGGACGATGCGCAAAGTCTCGGCGTCGGTGACGCGCAGGCCGTCGCGGAACTCGGGCTGCTTGCCGACCGCGCGCATCATCTCGTCCACCTGCGGCCCGCCGCCATGGACGAGGACGCAGCGCACGCCGACGCTGCGCAGCAGCAGCACGTCCTGGGCGAGGGCGCGATCGAGCTCGGCGTCGATCGCGGCCCCGCCCAATTTCACCACCACGGTCTTGCCGCGGAAGCGCTGGATATAGGGCAGGGCCTCGACGAGGACCCGGGCGGTGTCTGCGGCGCTCATCATGACGTACCGGCTCCCCTATCTGCGTCATTGCGAGCAAAGCGAAGCAATCCAGAATGACGACGACTGGATTGCTTCGTCGCTACGCTCCTCGCAATGACGGCGAGGGTGCATGAGTGGGGGTATGACCTCATCATGAGGTGACCGAGTTTTCCTTGATGTAGCCGGGGCCGAGATCGATGCCGATCACCTGCGCGGAGCCGTTGCCGCCGGCGCCGACATTCACCTCGATCTCGATCCGCTCGTTCTTCATATGGGCGGTGACGGCGGCGCGGTCATGGTCGATCTCGATCCCGCCGCGCGAAACCGTGATTCCTCCATAAGCGACGGCCGATGCCTCGGTGTCGAATTCGACGCCGGCCGAACCTGCCGCGCCGAGCAGTCGCCCCCAATAGGGGTCCGAGCCGTACCAGGAGCATTTGACGAGGTTGTTCTCGGCGATGTTCTTCGCCGCGGCGCGCGCCTCGGCGTCGGAGGCGGCGCCGGTGACGCGGAGCATGACCATCCTGGTCATCCCCTCGGCGTCCTTCGCCATCTGGAGGGTCAGCGCCTCGCAGACGCGATGAACCGCATCGGCGAACTCCCGCATGTCCGGCTTACCGGCGCGGCCATTGGCGAGCAGGATGACGGTATCGTTGGTCGAGGTCGCCCCGTCGACGTTGAGGGTATTGAAAGTGCGGTCGACGGCGGCCTTCAGGATGCGCTGCAGCTCGCCTTGCGGCACGTCGGCGTCGGTGGTGAGATAGGCCAGCATCGTCGCCATGTTCGGCGCGATCATGCCGCAGCCCTTGGCCATGCCGCCGAGGGTGAAAGTCGAGCCCTTCACCGCCGCCTCCTTGGCCAGATGATCGGTGGTGAGGATGCCCTTCGCCGCCTCCGCGCCACCCTCGACGGAGAGCTTCTTCGCCAGCTTCGGGATGGCCGGGAGGATGAGGTCCATCGGCAGCGGGTTGCCGATGATCCCGGTCGAGGAGACGAGGACATGGGCCTTGTAGATGCCGAGCGCCGCCGCCGTCGCCGCGCTCATCGCCTCGGCGTCGGCCATGCCGGCGGCGCCGGTGCCGGCATTGGCGTTGCCCGAATTGACGACGATCGCCGCCGCCTTGCCGCCGCTCGCGGCGAGGCGCGCGCGGTCGAGCGTCACCGGCGGGGCGACGAACTTGTTCCGGGTGAAGACGGCGGCGCAGGCGACCGGCTTGCCGTCGTCGGTGGCGAGGAGCGCCATGTCGTGCTTGCGGCGCTTGATCCCGGCGTGGCAGCCGGCGGCGACGAAGCCGGGCGCTGCGGTGACGCTCATCTCAAAATCCTCCCCTCGATTTCGAGGGGAGCGGGACCGCCGCCAGGGCGGTGGAGGGGCCTCTTGCCCGACAAAGGAGCCCCTCCACCATGCTGCGCATGGTCCCCCTCCCCTGCAAATGCAGGGGAGGACTTTTCGAAAGCGGTGACGCTCATGGCCAGACTCCGACGCGCGGCAGGCCGGCCGTCTCGTCGAGGCCGAGCATGAGGTTGGCGCACTGGATCATCTGGCCGGCGGCTCCCTTCACGAGATTGTCGAGCGCGGCGATGGCGAGGACCCGGCCGGTCCGCTCGTCATAGCGCGCGGTGAGGTGGACGGCGTTCGAGCCCAAAGTCCATTTGACCGAAGGCGAGCGCTCCGAGACATGGACGAACGGCTCGTCGGCATAGGCCTCGGCAAGGACGGCGAGCGGGTCGCAGGGCCCCTTCGCCACGGCGATGCAGGTGGCGAGGATGCCGCGGTTCATCGGCGCGAGGTGCGGCGTGAACAGCACCTTGCGGCCGAGCTCCATCTCCATCTCCGCGGTGTGGCGGTGGGTGAGCAGGCCGTAAGCGGTGAAATTCTCGTCCACGGTGTTGAAATGGGTCTCGTCCTTGAGACCCTTGCCGGCGCCGCTGACGCCCGAGGCGGCGTTGACGGTGATCGTGTCGGGATCGATCAGGCCGAGCAGCGACTTCAGCGCCAGGATCGTCGTCGTCGGATAGCAGCCGGCGGCGGCCACTGTCGCCGAGGCGGCGATCGCGTCGCGATGCAGCTCCGGAATGCCGTAGACGAAGCGGCCGAGCAGGTCGGGCGCCTCGTGCGGCTCCTTGTACCAGCGCTCGTAAGTCGCGGCGTCGTCGAGGCGGAAATCGGCGCCGAGATCGACGAACGGGATGTTGCGCGCGACGATCGCCGGCGCGATGCGCTGCGAATGGCCGTGGGGGAGGGCGGCGAAAACAAGGCCGGCGCCATCCAGCGCGGCCGGCTCGAACCGCTCGATGGCGAGATCGGGATAAGCGGGCGCGAGGTGTGGATGGACATCGGCAAGCCGCGCGCCGGCCTGGCTGTCGCCGAACAGTCGTGCCGGGCGCAGCGCGGGATGACCCGCGCAGAGCCGCAGCAGCTCCGCTCCGACATAGCCGGAAGACCCAAGAATCGCGACGTCGATCATTCGCGCCTTATTCACTCAATTGAATAAATATGCAATAACACGCATAAAGAAAAGCGCCCCGGCGGACCGGGGCGCTCTCTCGGATCGCGAAAAGCCTACGGGCTGTCGGAATCGTCGGTCAGCTCGATGATGCCCCAGACGATGAGGCCAAGCGCGATCGCCGCAAGGATCCACGCGGTCGTGCCGACCAGCTCGTTCGAGCCCTCGGTCTCGGCGCCGGCGCGAACCGCCGGGGCTTCGATGCTCAGCGGCGCAGCCGACTGGGCAATCGCCGCGCTGCTGGCGGTGATCATGGAAAGAGCGGCAAGCGCCGCCAGCTTCTTCGAGAACATCGTTACTCTCCTTGATTCGGGTTTTTCCCCGGACGTCAGGCCCAGACCATCGGCCCATAGACCGCGAACTGTTACAAACGCAAGACCGGCGACGAATGGCGACAAATATTTCTTATCCGTTACGGTTCCGCTCCCAGTCGGCCACGACGCCCGCAAGTATTTCGAGCGGCATGTCGCCATTCACCAGGACCGCATCGTGGAACGACTTGAGATCGAATCGGGTTCCGAGTCGCGCCCTCGCTTCGTCGCGCAAACGAACGAATTCGTTGTGCCCGATCTTGTAGCTGCACGCCTGGCCCGGCCAGACGATGTAGCGCTCGACCTCGCTGGTCGCCGAGATCGGATCGAGGCCGACCTCGTCGGTGAAATAGCCGATCGCCCGTTCCCGGCTCCAGCCTTTGGCGTGCATGCCGGTGTCCATCACGATCCGCGCCGCACGGTACATGAAGCTCTGGATGCGGCCGATCCGCCCGGCCGGAAAATCGGCGTACATCCCCGCTTCGTCGCCCAGCTGCTCGGCATAGAGGCCCCAGCCCTCGCCATAAGCCGGGATGCCGATGTTGCGATGGAGCAAGGGGATCGACTGGTTCTCCAGCACCAGCGAGCCCTGCCAGAGGTGGCCGGGAATGCTCTCATGATAGCAGAGCGTCGGCAGCGCCCATTTCGGCCAGATGCGGGTATCGACCAGGTTGATGTAGAAGGCGCCCGGCCGTGAGCCGTCGAGGCTCGGCCCCTGCGCATAGCCGCGCGGCGCGCCGACCTCGATCGCCTGCGGCACCCGCCTGATCTCCATCGGCGAGGTCGGGATGGTGTTGAAAAAGTCCGGCATCCGGGCCCGCACCGCCGCCATCATCGCGTTCAGATCGGCCAGGACCTGGGCGCGGCCGGCGTCGGTATTGGGATAGAGATAGCGCTCTTCAGCCCGCAACGCGTTGATCCGCGCGCCGACGCTGCCCTGGGTCAGGCCCTCGCGCCGGAGCAGGGGATCGACCTCGGCGGTGAGCGCCGCCATTTGCTGGAGGCCGATCTCGTGCGCCTGGTCAGGGGTCAGGCTGGTGCTGGTGTGATAGCGCAGGCATTGCGCGTAGAAGCGCTCGCCGTCCGGCAGGCGCCCCGCCGCCGGGTTGGTCCCGGCACCCTGCCGCAATGTTGTCAGGTGGGCGATCTGCCGGTCGAGCGCGTCGGCGAGCGAGCCATCGACGACCGCCGTTGCCTGCCGCTCCCAGTCGCCGGCGATGTTGCGTTCGCGGGCGCGCCGGACCAGCGAGCGGACGAGTCCAGCCTCGGCGCCGCGCTCGCCGCGCAGATTGCGGGTCTGGGTCAGCGTCTTGGCGAGGATGTAGGCCGGCGGGACGACGCCCCGCGCCGCATCCGCGCGCGACTGCTCCACCTCCAGATCGACGTTGCGGGCGAAGGCCTGGAGCCGGGCGACATAGGCCTCGCAATCGGCGCGCGTCTCGATCTTGTGCTGGCTGTCGAGGAAATCGGGGACGGACTGGTAGGAGCCGGTGAGCTGCGAGATCACATAAGGGATCGGGTAGCCCGAGAAATTGCCATAAGGGATCGACACCGCTTCGCCGACGCGGTCACCGAGCCACAGAGCGGTGTTGAGCCAGGCACGCTCGCGCGGGGCGAGGGCGCCCTGATCGATGCGGCGCAATTCCGGCAGGCCATCGAGCAGCGCCTGATAGCCGCCGGCCTTGCCGCGCGGTCCGGACATGGAGAGCTGGCTCCTGAGCGCGGCGCGCGCGCCGGTGTCGAGCCCGAGCCCGGTCGCGGTTTCGGGCGAGATGCGCAGCATCGCCTCGAAAATCCGGTCATAGGCCGCGCGTGCCCGGGCCGTGGGCGAGCGCGCCGCGACGCCGGCGCAGCCGGTGAGCGCGAAGGCGCCGACAGCGGCGGTGGTGGAGAGCAGGAACTGGCGGCGATCGACGGTCATCATATTCAGGGCTCCTGGCGGTGGACGCGGCCGCGGGACATGACGAAGTTCATCTGGCGCAGCACGCCGACATCGGCGAGCGGATCGCCGCGCACCGCGACGATGTCGGCGACCCGGCCGGGCTCGATCATGCCGACCTCGCCGGCGAGGCCGAGCAGATCGGCGGCGTTGACCGTCGCCGCCTGGATCGCCGCCATCGGCGTCATGCCGTGCTGGACCATCAGCAGGAACTCATCGGCATTGCGGCCGTGCAGCGACACGCCGGCATCGGTTCCGAAGGCGATCCTGACCCCGGCGGGAACGGCGCGACGAAGCGCCAGCCCGGTCACCTGGATCCGCCATTCGATCTTCCGCCGGACCTCGCCGGTATAGGCATTGGGGTTGGTCCGCAGCCGCTCAAGATAGCCGTTCACGGTCGAGAGCGTGGGGACGTAATAGGCGCCGGACTGGCGGAAGAGCCGGATGCTCTCGTCGTCGAGCAAGGTGCCATGCTCGATCGAATCGGCGCCGACGCGCAGCGCCAGGTTGATCCCGTCCGTGCCATGCGCGTGGACCGCGACGCGCCGGCCATACATGTGCGCCGTCTCGACGATCGCCCGGGCCTCCGGCTCGGACATCTGGGCGCCGAGGCCGAGGCCGATGCGGCTGTTCACGCCGCCGGTGGTCGCGATCTTGATGACGTCGACGCCGCGCGCGATCTGGCGGCGGACGGCGCGCCGGCAATCGTCCGCCCCGTCGCAAGTGCTGCCCGAGGCGCGCAGGATTTCGTGGAACTCCTCGCGGACGCCCAACGTGTCGTCCATATGGCCCGAGCTGGTCGACATGCTGGTGCCGGCGTCGACGATGCGCGGGCCGATCGCCCAGCCGCGGACGATCGCGTCGCGCAGGCCCAAAGTGATGCCGTCGGCGGAACCGAGGTTGCGGACGGTGGTGAAGCCGGCGTCGAGCGTCTTGCGGGCGTTCGTCGCCGCCTCGTGGGCACGAAGCGCGACGCTGTCGGTGAAGCCCGCCATCAGCCCCTCGACGCCGGCCCGGTCGCTGTCGAGATGGACGTGGCTGTCGATCAGGCCGGGGAGGACGAAGCGATCCCTGAGATCGATGATTCGGGCGCCTTCGGGCGCGGCCATGAAGCCGTCCTCGACGGAGACGATCCGGCCGTCGCGGATCAGGATGCTGGCATTGCGGCGCGGCGGCCGGCCCGGCCGATCGAGCAGGGTGCCGGCATGGATCACGGTGACGCCGGGCGCGCCCGGCGGGGCGGGCGAAGACGCGGCCGGCGGCGGCGGGATCGGCGTCTCCTGCGCCGGCAGGGGCGCCGCGGACAGCGACAGAGCGAGGAGGGGGCAGGCGAGCGGAAGCAGGCGCATGGAGGGTCCTTTGGCGGCGGCGCGGCGGACGATAGCCGATCCCCGCGCGCCGCCAAGCCCTGTCGGCAATGGTGAATGCTGCGTTTTTGTTGCGGCATCGCAACAGGCAGGCCGAAAACAGGGGCGTTAACCTTTGTTGGCCTGTTTCGGCGCGGCGGAGACGCGTATCGGCGGCGCGAACCATACAAGAAGGGACAAGATCATGCGTCTCACCGTCGCCACCTCAGCGTCGATCATCGCACTCATGGCGGCCGCGCCGGCATGGGCGCAGGGCGGCCAGACCGCCGCCCAGGACGAGCCGGAGATCGTCGTCACCGCGACCCTGCGCGAGACCTCGCTGCTCGACGTGCCCTTCTCGATCAACGCCCAGACCGAAGAGGACATCCAGCGCTCGGCTGCGCAGACGATCGAGGACCTGTCGCGCAACGTCGCCGGCCTCGCCGTCCAGAATCTCGGGCCGGGCCAGAGCCAGGTCGCGATCCGCGGCGTTTCGGCCGGCCAGGTGGTCCGCGACCAGCCGGGCGTTAAGGAGCAGGTCGGCGTCTATCTCGACGACAGCGTGATCTCGCTCTCGCTGTTCACGCCCGATCTCGACCTGTTCGACCTCAACCGTCTCGAGACGCTGCGCGGGCCGCAGGGCACCCTGTTCGGCGCCGGCTCGGTGGGCGGCACGCTGCGCTACATCACCAACCAGCCGGCGCTCGGCCGGACCGAGGGCATGATCGAGGGCAACGTCAATCTCGTCGAGGGTGGCGATTTCGGCGGAGCGCTGCGCGGCATGATCAATGCGCCGCTGGGCGACACCGCGGCGGTCCGCGCGGTCGCATACTACACCCAATATGGCGGCTTCGTCGACGCGGTCGGCCCCGCCGCCGGCAACAATGTCAATGACGGGCATCGCGTCGGCGGTCGCATCGCGCTGCGCTGGGAGCCGCTGGACGGCCTTTCGATCACGCCGCGCCTCGTCTATCAGCAGATCCGCGCCAACGGCTTCAACCGGCAGGAGGTGTTCAACCTTTATTCGAACCCGTTCACCGTGCCTCCGCGCACCTTCGACGAGCGCGAGCAATATCTGCTGCTGCGCGAGCGGTTCGAGGACGACACCTTGCTTGCCGACCTCAATGTCACGGCCGATCTGGGCCCGGTGACGCTCACGTCGGTCACCACCTACATCAACCGCGATATCGTGGTCAGCCGCGACGCCAGCGCGCTCACCGGTTCGGTTTCCGTCGATCTCGGTTACCCGAACGCGGCGGTTCTGCTGCCGTCGAATCTCGTCGACACGACCGACCTCGAGACGATCACCCAGGAAGTCCGCCTGGCCTCGAGCAATAGCGGGCCGTTCCAATGGCTGCTCGGCGCTTTCTATTCGGACGTCGATCGCTTCTATCGCCAGCGCCTGCCGACCCCGGGCTATGACGCCTTCACCGACGCCCGGTTCGGCGCCGGCACGTCGGCGGCGGTGGCGAACGGCTTCCCGGCAAATTCGCCCTACAATTCGGACCTACCCTACGACATCCGTCAGACCGCGATCTTTGGCGAGGCGAGCTACACGTTCGGCCGTCTGACGGCGACCGCCGGCGGCCGTTATTATGACTTCCGGGAAGAGCGTCAGTTCGTCTCGGGCGGCCTGTTCTCGAACGGCGACAACCGCACCGACCGGACCGAATCCTCGGGCTTCAGCCCGCGTTTCATCCTGAGCTGGGAAGCGGCGGACAATGTCCGGCTTAACGCCCAAGTCTCAAAGGGTTTCCGGCTGGGCGGCGTCAACGATCCGCTGAACCTTCCGCTCTGCACGCCGGCCGACGCGGCCCTGTTCGGCGGATTCCAGGACTATGACGACGAGACGCTGTGGAACTACGAGGTCGGGGTGCGCGCGCAGCGGCGCAACTTCCGCGCTTCCGCCGCGGCGTTCTACACCGAGATCAACAATCTCCAGACGACGCTGGACGCCGGTTCCTGCTCATCGCGCATCGTCTTCAACGTGCCCGAGGCGCACACGATGGGCGTCGAGTTCGAGATTGGCGTATCGCCGATGGCGGGCCTGGACCTGTCGCTGGCCGGCAGCGTGATCGAGGCGGAGTTCGATTCGACGCTGCCGGGCGTGCTCGCCGCCACGACCGGCATCCGGGAAGGAAACCGGCTGCCGTCCGTGCCCAACATCCAGATCGCGGCGAGCGCGAACTACAATTTCCGGGTGAACGATTCGGCCGAGGGTTATGTCGGCGCCACCTTCCAGCACGTCGGCGGCCGCTACACGCAGCCGAGCGACCAGGAGAACAACCCCCGCAGCTTCGTGTCCGGGCTGCCGTTCGCGGGCGCGACCGGCACAGGGGCGACGGTGCTGAACCTGCGCCTGCCGAACTACCAATATGTCAACCTTAGCGCCGGCATCGAATGGCAGAACGGCCTCGGCGTGCAGGTCTATGTGAACAACCTCCTCGACGAGAACGCGATCCTCTCGTTCGACCGCGAGCGCGGCGGCCGGGCGCGGCTCGGCTTCAACATTGGCCAGCCGCGGATCATCGGCGTGACCGTCCGGCAGCGGTTCGGCGGCCGGTGACCTCCAGTCCTCCCTGCGAGCGCAGCTCGCGGGGAGGGGGACCGCCTGACAGGCGGTGGAGGGGCGATGGCGCTGAGCTCAGCCCCTCCACCATGCTTCGCATGGTTCCCCTCCCCATCGCTGCGCGACAGGGAGGATTTTGGTGCCGTTGACTCGCCGCAAGCTGCTGCTCGGCGCGACCGGGGCTGTGGTCGCGGCGTCGCTCTCGAAGGGCGCCATCGCCCAGCCCGGCCGTCCCGATGTGATCGTCGTCGGCGCCGGCGTGTTCGGCGCGTGGACGGCGATGAAGCTGCTCGAGGCCGGGCGGCGGGTCACCCTGATCGACGCCTGGGGGCCGGCCCATTCGCGCGCTTCGTCCGGCGGCGAATCGCGGATGACGCGGGCGGTCTATGGGCCGGACGAAATCTACACCCGCATGGCGGTCCAGTCGCTGCCGGAATGGCGGGCGCTTTCGGAACGGGCCGGGTTGCCGATCTTCGAGCAGACCGGCGTCCTGTTCTTCTTCGGCGAACGCCATCCCTATGCGACCGCGGCGATGGAGCTGCATCGCCGGCTCGGCCTGACGACGCGGCTGCTCGACCGGGCCGAGATGGCGCGGCGCTTCCCGGCGATCGATTTCGCCGGGGTCGAGTTCGGGCTGTTCGAGCCCGATTTCGGCGTGCTGATGGCGCGCCGCGCGGTGCAGACTTTGGTCCACGAGTTCACGCAGGCGGGTGGCCACTACATGCAGGCAATTGTCGAGCCGCCGGCCGCGGGCGCCGGGCCGGTCGCTTCCGTCCGTACCGCTGCGGGCGAGACGATCGGCGCCGGCGAGTTCGTCTTCGCCGCAGGGCCGTGGCTGCCGCGCCTGTTCCCCGACATCCTGGCCCGGCGCATCCGCGCCACGCGACAGGAGGTATTCTTCTTTCGCCCGCCCAGCGGCGACCTTCGCTTTCTGCCGGCCTCCTTGCCGGGCTGGGCCGATTTCAACGGCGGCGACCTGTTCTACGGCATGCCGGACCTGGAGGCGCGGGGCTTCAAGATCGCGTACGACCCGCATGGACCGGAAGTCGACCCCGACCGGGGCGACCGGACGCCGTCGGCCGAGATGCTGGAGCGCGTCCGCGCCCATATGGCGCGTCGCTTCCCGGCGATGGCCGACGCGCCGCTCAATGAGGCGCGGGTCTGCCAATATGAGAACAGCTCGAACGGCGATTTCCTGATCGACCGCCATCCGCGCCGGGCGAATGTGCTGCTCGTCGGGGCGGGATCGGGGCACGGCTTCAAGCACGGCCCGGCGGTCGGCCAATATGCCGCCGATCTGTTGCTGGGCCGGATCGCAACGCCCGAGCCGCGCTTCAGCCTGGCGAGCAAGAGCGTGGCGGAGGCGCGGGCGGTCATCTGAACTGGACCGATCATTACGGCGGGCGCATAATTGGACGCTCTTGCGGGGAGGACTGCCATGCCGCAATCCGTTATCGAACGCGAAATGCCGGGCGCCGGGTCGCTCGGCGCGGACCAGCTCAAGGGCGCATCGCAGGGATCGTGCACCGTGCTCAAGGAGCTCGGCCCCGAAATCCAGTGGGTTCATTCCTACGTCACCGACGACAAAATCTACTGCGTCTATCGCGCGCCGAGCGAGGCGCTGATCCGCCAGCATGCCGAGACCGCCGGCTTCCCGGCGAACAGCATCGCCCAGGTCCGCGCGGTGATCGACCCGACGACGGCGGAATAGGCTAGGCTTCGTCGGCGGCCGATCCTTCGTCGAGTTCCGCCCGGAGCCTGTCATAGCCGGCGATTGTCTCGACGAGCCGGCGATCGCGCCAAAATTGCCACAGCCAGCTCAGCAGGGCCGCCGCCGCCCAGCCCGAAGTGATGACGATGACGGTATCGCGGTGGGCGAGGCCCGCCGGGACGAGCGCCCAGGCGGCGAGGCCCGCGCCGACCAGGAGCAAGGCCGCGATCCGGGCGCTCCGCAGCCGGCGGCGCGAGAACATCGCCTGATCGCGCGCCTGCCGGAGCACCCCGGCCGGGCTGTCGTCGTAGCGCAGCCGGGTCGCGCGACGGAAGTCGAGCATCTCGAACAGCACCGCCGGCGCGGCGAGAAGAAAGGCGATGGCGGCGACGCCGAGCAGCGCGTCGCCCTGGCGGATCGCGGCGCTGCCGAACAGACACGCGAGGATCGCCATCGTGGCGATCGCGAGTGCGTTGCCGGCCGTTACCAGGCCGGCGCGCCGCTGCCGCGCGGCGACGCGCGCGGCGAGGCCGCTGACGTCGACCGTCTGGCGCCGCCAGTCGGCCCGCAGATCGTCAAGGAAATCGTCATTCGTCATCGAGTATCGCCTTCAATTGCGCCTTGGCGCGATTCACGCGGACGCCGACATTGGAGAGACTGATGTCCAGCGCCTCCGCGATCTCGGCATAGGAAAGCTCCTCCAGCAGCAGCGTCATCACCTGCCGGTAGGGCAAAGGCAGGCGGCGGACCGCCATCGTCACGCGATTGGCCCGCTCATTCGCCAGCAGCCGCTCTTCCGGCGTTTCCGGCGAAGCGTCGTCGGGCTCGGTGCGCTGTGCGGCGCGCCGGGCGCCGATTTGGCGCGCGACATGAGTGACGCCGCGATTATGGGCGATGCGGAAGACGAACGGCGCCAAGCTGTCGGGATTGGCGAGGCTGGGCAAGGCGCGATGGATGGCGAGCAGGATTTCCTGGGTCAGATCCTCCCGGAGCATGCGGTCCGCCTCATAGGAGGCCGCCACGCGCGCGATCCCGGAGCCATAATCGGCGACGATCTGCTCAAGCCCGCGCATGCGCCGGGGAGTCTCGGCCAGGCGCCGGCTTCTTACAAAATCTTTTTCCGCGCCTGACTGTAAGCGCCGCCGCGCCGGGCCGGACTGAAGCGCATCGAAACCAAATTCATGAGGCTCAACGATGCGCCGCTTCCTGCTCCTTGCCGCCCTCTTCGCCGCGACGCCGGCGCTGGCCGATCCGCCGCGCCGCGACCTGTATGTCGGCGTGAACCTGGTCGATCCCCAGCGCGAGACGACCACGCCCGACAGCTACATCCTGGTCGAGAACGGCCGCATCGCCGCCACCGGCCGGGGCCGGCCGCGCAACACGCGCGGCGCGACGCTGCACGATTTCACCGGCCTCTACGCCCTGCCGGGCCTGATCGACACCCATGCCCATGTCACGCTGGGGACGCTTTCGATCCGGATGGAGAATGGCGCGCCGCGCATCACCGGCAATTCGGAAGACGAGATCGTCGCGCACAATGCCCGCTCCCTGCTCGCCTTCGGGGTGACCACGATCCGCAATCCCGGCGGCCCGATTCCCGCCAGCCGCGCCTATGTCGAACGCGTCGCCAGTGGCGCGCTCACCGGGCCGGAGATGATCTATGCCGGCGAGGTGATCGACCGCGCGCCGATCGCGATCGAGAATCTGTCCACCCTGGTGACTCCGGAGCGCAGCGCCGGCCGGATCGTCGACGCGCAGGCCGAGGGCGGCGGACGCTACATCAAGCTCTACACCGGCCTCACCGAAGCCGATCTCGCCGAGGGCATCAGGGCCGCGCATCGGCACGGCCTGCGCGCCATCGCCCACCTCAACGACGTCAGCTGGACCCGTGCCGCCGAGCTGGGGATCGACGGCATCGTCCACATGATGCCGACCAGCCCCGATCTGCTCCCCGCCGACCGGCGCGAAGCTTATCGGGCGCGGCGGCGTCCGGCGGGATTCCAGTTCTTCGAATGGTATGAGGCGGCCGATCTCGACGCGCCGGAGGTGCGGCGGATGATCGCCACGCTCGCGCGCCGCCGCGTCCATCTCGACGCCACCCTGATCGCCTTCCAGCCCGCCTTCTTCGGCGACGACGCGGCGTTGCTCGCCCGCGACCGCCAGCTCGACCATCCGGCGATGCTCGCCAACTGGCGGCGCGGCTTCCGCTTCGACGCCGGCTGGCAGGCTGACGATTATCGCCGCGCCCGCGCCGTCTGGCCGCGCGTGCTGGAGCTGACCCGGCGGCTCTACGAGGCGGGCGTGTCGATGACGATCGGCACCGACCAGGCCAATCCGTTCATCGCGCCGGGGATCAGCATGTCGCGCGAAATGGCGCTGCACCAGCAGGCGGGAATTCCCGCCTGGGCGGTGCTCAGGATGGCAACGTCGGACGCAGCGCGGCTGATCGGGGTGGGCCGTCGCACCGGCGCGCTGCGGCGCGGGCTGGAGGCGGACATTTTGTTCATCGCCGCCGATCCGCTCCCGGACCTCAACCGCGTCGCCGAGATGCGCGCGGTCGTCAATAACGGCGTCCTGCACCGGCCCGCCGATCTGCTGCCGGCGCGGCCGGCCCCCAATCCAGCACGAGGAAATCCACAATGACCCTGAGCAAGAAAGCCATCGCCGCCGTCGCGGCCGTCGCCCTCCTGGTCGTCACCTGGGCCGCGGTGCTGATCGTCGGCATCTTCTTCCGGCCGAGCCTCTCCGTCTGGTTCGGCATCGTCACCGCCGCGGCGATCGCCACCGAGGTCGCCTTGTGGGTCGGCGCCGGGATTGCCGGGATCGCGATCTTCCAGCGGGTTCGCGACCGGCTTCGGCTGCGCTCCGGCCGGTCCTGACGCCCCTGCTTGCCAGCCAGTGCGCGACGGCGCAGTCTTGGCGTGGGCGAACAGGGAGAGGATCGATGGACGGATCGACGCGGCCGCCGGCCTGGTACTGGATCGTGGCGGTGCTCGCTTTGCTGTGGGAGGCGACGGGCTGCTATTTCTACCTCGTCCAGGTGCGGATGGGGCCGGCCGAGCTGGCGCAACTGCCGCCGGCGCAGGCCGAGACGTTCGCGAGCATGGCGACCTGGCAATGGGCGGCGTTCGCGATGGCCGTCTGGCTCGGCCTGATCGGCGCGATCGGGCTGCTGCTGCGGCGGCGCTGGGCGAGCCTCGGCTTCTGGATCTCGCTGATCGCGGCCGGGGTCCAGTACGGCTACACCTTCTTCGCGACGCCGATCCTGCAGCGGATGCCGGCCAGCCAGGCGCTGCCGCTGCCGATCTCGATCATCGTGCTCGGGCTGGTCTTCGTCTGGTTCGCCGGGCTGGCGGCGAACAAGGGCTGGCTGCGCTAGGGCGCGGAAGCGACTGGCCGGCCCATAAGAGCCACCCCGGCGGAAGCCGGGGCCCATGAACTCGGACAGGCGGGGGTCAGCTCGGCGCTTTGCCAGCAGTCGGTGTTCATGGGTCCCGGCTTTCGCCGGGATGACTCCCAATCAAGTCACTGAAGTCGCGGGCGGTTCAGGCCGTCGCGGCGAGATCGGCGGCGAGCTCCTCGAGCTGGTCGGCGCATTTGCCCCAGCCTTCCTGGAAGCCCATCTGCTCGTGCATGTCGCGGTCGGCCGTGCTCTTGTGGAGCGCGACGGCGCGGTAAAGCGTCTTGCCGTCGCCGGCGTCGGTCATGGTGACGATTGCGGTCATCGGGAAGGATTCGCAGCCTTCCGTCGCCAGCTCGGCCGGGCGGTAGCCGGGGGCGAGCGCGCTGGTCCAGACCAGCTTCTCGCCCTCGACCACCTCCAGCACGCAGCCGGGATTGCCATGACCGGTGTCGAAACCGTCCGGCCCGACCATGCGCAGGCGGAAGATACCGCCGGGGCGGAGGTCCAGCTCAAGCTCGCTGATCTCATAGGGCTTTGGCGCGAACCAGCGCTTCAGGTGCTCGGGCGTCGTCCAGGCTTTCCACACCAGATCGCGCGGGGCGTTGAGGGTGCGTTCCAGCACCAGATCGAGATTGTCGCTCATTCTTCTTCTCCTTGGTCTTGCAGGGTTGCGAGATAGTCTTCGAGCCGGTCGGCGCGGGCCTCCCAGAGCGAACGTTGCTCGGCGAACCAGTGCTCCGCGGCATTCATCGCGGCCGGCTCGATCGAGACGGTGCGCACGCGGCCCTTCTTTTCCGATCTGACCAGGCCGCTCGCTTCCAGCGCCTGAAGGTGCTGGAGGACGGCGGGGAGGCTCATCGGCAAGGGCCGCGCGAGATCGCTCACCGATGCGGGCCCGCGGCTCAGCCGCGCCAGCATCCCGCGCCGCGTGGGATCGGCGAGGGCCTGGAACGTCAGGTCGAGAAGGCTTGAATCGTTAAGCATGTGCTTAACTATCTCGAGTCGGCGCGCCGAGTCAAGACAGTAAAGTCACCGCTTAACTATTGGGCGGGGCAGGTCGTTGCGGGGCCGGCGGCGAGATCGAGGCAATGGCCGTCGATCGCGCCGGGCGCGATGGCGAGACCGATCAGGCCGGCGAGGGTCGGCATGATGTCCGCCGTCTCGACGGCGAGCGGCTGCTCGAAGCCGGTCATGCCGCGCCGCCAGAACAGGATCGGCACCCGCCGGTCATAATCCCAAGGGCTGCCATGGGTGGCGACATAGCCGCGGCCCGGGGCGGCGATCGGGGTGATGCGCGGGCGAAGCAGGACGAGGAAGTCGCCCGAGCGCTCGGAATCGAACGAGGCGCGGGCGCGCTCGATCAGGCTCCAGGCATCGGGCGGGCCGGAGGGCGAGGGGGTGGCGGCGAGCTCGTCGCGGGTGAAGACGGCGGCGACCTGCGGGTGGGCGCGATAGGCGCGCACCGCCTCGTCGCGCACGTCGCGGCGCTGGGCGGCGGTGAGCGCGCGATCGACATACATGTCGCCGAACGCGCCGTCGCCGAACAGGACCGGGCCGGTCAGCCCAAGCCGCTCGCCGATCGCGCGGCCCATCGCCGATGCAAGCAGGTTTCGATCGACCCGCGCCGCGCCGGCGGCCGCCTGCTCGGTGTCGCGCTCGGGCAGATCGAGCCCGCCATGATCGGCGGTCAGCATCACGACATAGTCGATCCCGGTCCGGTCGAGCCGCTGGAAGAAGCGGCCCAAGGCGGCGTCGAGCGCCATCAGCTGGATGCACATCTCCGCGCCCTGGGTGCCGAGGCCGTGGCCGACATAATCGGTGGCGGAGAGGCCGAGGATCAGGAGATCGATCGCCGGCCCCTGGCCGAGGCGCATGTCGGTCCGCAGGCCATCGCCGATGTCGAGCACCGCCTGGTCGAAAGCCGGCGTGGCACGAAGGGCACCGGGATCGTTGGCGGGCCGCGCAAGGCGGCCGGCACCAACCGTGGCCGGCCCGGCGGTCACCGCCCGGTCGCGCGACGAGCAGACGGCCGGCAGAGGCAAAGGCGCGCCGGCGCGGGTGAGGTCGCGGGCGATCCGCTCGTTGACCCGGGCGACGGCGGCCGGTGCGGCGACGCCGGCATGGCTGACGAAGGCGCGGCCGGCCCACCACCAGCGGGCCGCCGGCTGCTGCCCGCCCATCATGATCGCCGACCGGTCCTTGCCGGCGACGGCGACGGTGCGGCTGCGCGGGTCGGCCGCGTGCATCAGCTCGCCGAGCGTCGGCACGCGGAGATGATAAGGCGAGACGGTGTAGCTTTGCGAGCTGCTGCCCGCGACCCGCTCGTCCTCGGCGCAATAGACATATTTGTCGTCGCGCGTGGTGCCGAGATCGTACCAGTTGTTGGCGATGATGCCGGCCCGGCCGGGCCGTGCGCCGGTGAGGATCGTCGCATGGCCGGGGCAGGTTTCGGTCGCGGCATGGCCCTGATAGC
>NZ_JBQTIN010000007.1:0-12104 GCF_052388015.1 Sphingosinicella sp. | reverse complement strand
GGCAGGACGCCCTTGAGGGCGCGCCACGCCAGCTTGCCGTGCCCGACCTCGCGGCGGCCCGGGGCGCCGAAGCGGCCCACTTCGCCGACCGAATAAGGCGGGAAGTTGTAGTGGAGCATGAAGCGCTCGTACGACAGCCCGGTCAGGCCATCGATCATCTGCTCGCTTTCCTTCGTCCCCAGCGTCGTGGTGCAGATCGACTGCGTCTCGCCGCGGGTGAACAGGGCCGAGCCGTGGGTGCGCGGCAGGAAGCCGACCATCGCCTCGATCGGGCGGACCGTCTTCGTGTCGCGGCCGTCGATGCGGCGGCCATGCTTCAGGATCGCGGTGCGGACGATGTCCGCCTCCAGCTTCTTCACCAGCTTCAGCGTGCCCAGATATTGCGCCGGATCGCTGTCCTTGAGGTCGGCGAGCGCGTCGCGGGCCCTGGTGCGGGCCTCGTTGATCGCGTTCTGGCGCTCGGACTTGTTGGTGAGCTTGTAGGCGGCCTCCAGGTCCTTGCCGATCAGGTCCTTCAGGCGCTTCTTGGCGGCGGCCTGGTCCTCGACCGGCGCCAGCTCCCACGGGTCCCTGGCGGCCTGCTCGGCGAGGTCGATGATCGCGTCGATCACCTTCTGGCACTCGCGATGGGCGAACATCACAGCGCCCAGCATGACCTCTTCCGACAGCTCCTTGGCCTCGGATTCGACCATCATCACCGCGTCATGGGTGCCGGCGACGACGAGATCGAGCTCGCCTTCCTTCACCTCGTCCATCGACGGGTTCAGCTGATACTCGCCATCGCGATAGCCGACGCGGGCAGCGGCGATCGGGCCCATGAAGGGCACGCCCGAAAGGGTCAGAGCGGCGGACGCGGCGACCATCGCCAAGATGTCCGGCTCATTCTCCCCGTCGAACGAAAGCACCTGCGCAATGCAATTGATCTCATTGTAAAACCCTTCCGGGAAAAGGGGTCTGATGGGTCGATCGATCAGGCGGCTGGTCAGCGTTTCCTTTTCGGTCGCGCCGCGCTCGCGCTTGAAAAAGCCGCCCGGAATGCGCCCGGCGGCCGAGAATTTCTCCTGATAGTGGACGGTCAGCGGAAAGAAGTCCTGCCCTTCCTTGACCGAGCGCGCGGCGGTCACCGCACACAGCACCACGGTTTCGCCGAGGGTCGCGAGCACCGCGCCGTCGGCCTGGCGGGCGACGCGGCCCGTCTCCAGAGTGAGGGTCTTGCCGCCCCACTCGATCTCTACTTTCTTCATGTCGAACATTGGTTTTCCTTACACTCCCGCGCGCCCGATGCGGCGGGGGCCTCATGTGCGGGCATGATCGCCCGCGCCTTATCGGACCCCTATGGTCCGTCCCCGGCCCCGCCGGATTGCGGGCGCCGGATATGCGAAGCGGCCCCGCAGGGCCGCCTCGAAACTTTATTTGCGAAGGCCGAGTTTGGCGATCAGCGCGGTGTAGCGCTGTTTGTCCTCGCGCTTCAGATAATCGAGCAGCGAACGGCGCTTGTTGACCAGCATCAGCAGGCCGCGCCGCGAATGGTTGTCCTTGGCGTGGGCCTTGAAATGCTCGGTCAGATTGGCGATCCGTTCGGACAGGATCGCGACCTGCACCTCGGGGCTGCCGGTATCACTCTTGGCCCGGGCATTGTCCTTGATAATCTCTTGCTTGCGCTCTGCGGTCACCGACATCGTTCACTCCTTCGTTTCATTCCAGGTTGAAGCCGCGCACCACCCGGAGCTCGTCCCCGGAAAGCTCCACGAGCGCGACGGGCGTGTCGCCCGATATCGCAAGGTGGAGCCCCGGCTGTGCGGCGATCCCGATCACTGTCCGCCCCTGACGGAGCGCTCCTGCCTGATCGGGGGTGACGGGTAGAGCCGGGATGTCGTCCAGCCCCGCCGCCAGCGGCAGGAGGTGTTGTTCAAGGCTGCGCGCCTTAGCGGCATCGGCCAATTTGTCCAGCGAAATCGCGGATTCGAGGCCGAACGGGCCGGCCTTCGTCCGACGCAGCATGGTGACATGGCCGACCGTATCAAGGGCGCGGGCGATATCGCGCGCGAGCGAGCGGACATAGGTGCCCTTGGAAACCATGGCAGTGAGAGTGATGGACGGAAGACCCTCACCCTCACCCCCACCCTCTCCCGCAAGCGGGAGAGGGAGTAAAGGGCGCTGGTTCGCCCCTTCTCCCGCTTGCGGGAGAAGGTTGGGATGAGGGCCTTCTTTCACTTCTAGCGCGTGAATGGTCACGGATCGGCTCGCCAACGCGACCTCTTCTCCCGCCCGCGCCAGATCGTAGGCGCGCTTCCCATCCACTTTCAGCGCGGAGAAGGCGGGCGGCACCTGCTCGATCGCGCCGGTGAACCGCGGCAGGATCGCCTCGATTTCCGCCACCGCGGGCCGCCGATCCGATGTGGCGACGGCGACGCCCTCCCCATCTAGCGTGTCGGTCTCGACGCCGAACGCGATGGTGAACTCATAAACCTTGTCGCTGTCCAGCATCCGGCCGGCGAGCTTGGTCGCTTCGCCCAGCGCGACCGGCAGCACGCCGCTCGCCAACGGATCGAGCGTGCCGCCATGGCCCGCCCTGACCTTCGGATAGCCGCCTTCGCGGAGCGCGCGCTTGACCGCGCCCACGACCTGCGTGGAGCCGATGCCTACCGGCTTGTCGATCACCAGCCAGCCGTGCACGGCGCTCAGCCCTGCGCGGCGGTGCGGGTCAGCGCGAGACGCAGCTGCTCGCCATTCGCTTCGGCGAGCTTCTCCATGAAGTGGCGTCGGCACAGCGAGACGTAGCGATCGTTGCCGCCGATCTCGACCGAGGCGCCCTCGCTCACCGCATTGCCCTCCGCATCGACGCGCAGGTTCATCGTCGCCTTGCGGCCGCAATGGCAGATGCCCTTCAATTCCACGAGATTGTCGGCGAGCGCGAGCAGCGCCCCGCTGCCTTCGAACAGGTTCGCCTGGAAATCGGTCCTGAGACCATAAGCGAGCACCGGAATATCGAGCTCGTCGCAGATCGAGGCGAGCTGGACAACCTGGGCACGGGTCAGGAACTGCGCCTCGTCGACCAGGATGCAGTGCAGCTTGCGCTTCTTGAGCTCCTCCTCGACCTCATGCCTGATGTCGGTCGCGGCCTCATAAAGATGGCTGCCGGCGGTCAGCCCGATCCGCGAGGCGACCTTGCCGACACCGGCCCGATCGTCGAACGCGGCGGTCCAGAGCATCGTCTCCATGCCCCGCTCGCGATAGTTGAAATCGGCCTGCAGCAGGGTGGTCGATTTCCCCGCATTCATCGAGGCATAGTAGAAATAGAGCTTGGCCACCGGCCGCTTCTAACGCCGCGGCGCGACTTGGAAAGGCTCAGCGGCGACGTGGCCGCGGCGGTCCGCCCGATTCGACCACGCTGGCGACCCGGCAGCGCCAGCCGTCGGCGCGCAGCGTGCTGAACCGGTCGAAATCGCCGCCCGGCGACGGATTGAAGCGCAGCGAAGCGCTGTGGGTGAGCCGTGCGCAACCGTCGTGAACGCGGGCGTAATACCATCGTCCGGTATAGCCGCGGATATAGACGCCGCGATAAGGATCGACGACCGCCTCGAGATAGCGGCCCATTTCGCGGATGCGCGCCTCTTGCTGGCCGGGCGCGGGCGGATCGAGCGCGAGCGCCGGCGCGGCGCCGAGCAAGGCGGCGGCGATCAGAACACGTGCGATCATCTTGACCTCCCTAAAGGCTGCCCGCTTTTCGCTCAGGCCGGATGAACGCGGCCTTAGCGCGCCCGTTCCGACGCGAGGATCGAGAAAAGGACGGTGTCGCGGACATGACCGGTCCAGGTGATCCGGTCGGCGCGCAGCACGCCCTCGCGCACCGCGCCGATCTTGGCCAGCGCCGCCTGGCTGCGGGCGTTGCGGGCATCGACCCGGAACTCGACCCGGCGGACGTCGCAATCGAAGGCGCGGCCGAGCATCGCGTCCTTGGCGCGGCGGTTGAAGCCGGTGCCGCGAAAGGCGGGGCGGTAATAGGTGCTGCCGATCTCCACCACCTGCCGGCCCTCGTCGATGCCGAGGAAGCTCGACATCCCCACGAGCGCGTCCCCTTCGAACAGGACGAAGGTGCGGTTGCGCCGGTAGCCGGCGACCAGATCGATGTTGCGGTCGAAATCCTCCGGGCCGAAATTTATCGAATAGATTTGCCAGATGTCGGGGTCCTCCGCGCAGGCGGCGCGCAAGGCTTCGCGATGCCGCTCCTCGAACGGCTCGCCGCGCAATGCATCGCCGACCAGCGGCAGCCCCAGCTCAGCGGTCTTCATCCAGGTCCCTCGCAACGATGGGCGAGCGCAGCAGCGCATCGATATGGCTTCCCTCGTCGAAGCTCTCGTCCAGGAGGAATTTCAGCTTCGCGGCATATTTGGTGTTCACCCGGCGGGCGACCTCGCTTTGCAGAAAAGCGGTGTTGGTTCGGAGCGCCTTGAGCACCGCTTCGGAATTGGACCCGAGCAGCGGGATGACGAACGCCGTGGCGTGACGCAGATCGGGCGACATTCGGACCTCGGTGACCGACACGAGGTGGCTCGCCAATGTCTCGTCATGGACGTCGCCGCGCATCAGAATATCGCTCAGCGCGTGGCGCACCTGCTCGCCGACGCGCAGCAGGCGGACCGATCGGCCTTCCGGGGTTTCGTTGCGCTTCACCTCATCTCCCCAAACGCAATCGGGCGCAGCATCGCGGCCGCGCCCGAGCGAAACCTGAAACGGCGTCTACTTCTTGTCGTAGCCGCCCTTGTCGCCGCCCTTGTCCGCGGGCTTGTCGACCGGCTTGTCCATCGGCTTGCCGCCCTTGTCGTCCGTCATCGCGACTCTCCCTCTCGTGGAATATTGGAACCTAGAAGCATCGTTCCGCCGCGACAACGTGCGATCCCGACCAAAGGCTCCGCATCATGCGCTCATCGGGCGCCGGCCATCTCGCCCTTCATCGCCCGGGCGCTGAACGTGCCGCGGGCGACCAGCGCGCCCTCCGCGTCGAACAATTCCGCCTCGGTGAAGACGATCGTCTTGCCGAGGCTGACCACCCGGCCCCTGCCGACGAAGCGACCGGGACGGGCGGGCTTGATGAAAGAGATCGAGAAGTCGATCGTGGGTGCATAGACCGCGCCACCGGTCATCGCGAACAAAGCCGGTCCCTGCGTGTCGTCGAGCATCGCGGCGAGAAAGCCGCCTTGCACAGTGCCGGCCGGATTGACGAAGCGCCCGTCCGCCTCGAAGCCGATCTCGATCGTGCCCGCCTCTACGTCGACATCGCGCAAGGTCCAGCCGAGCAGACGCGACGCCGGCGGCAGCGGAAAATCGTCGAACACCGAGGGCGGCGGCGCCATCTCAGGCGTCGGGCATAATGTCATCAACTGTCACACCCAAAGCTCGCGCGAGAGAACGCCATAAGGCCGGCCGGCCCAGCCGCTCCCCATTCTCGATGTTGGAAAGAGTAGATGCATGCGTACTGGCCTTTCCGGCCAACTCTTCCAACGTCATTCCTCGATGCTTGCGCCAGACCCGCAGCGCACTTTCGCCGTTCAGGATGCTATCGACCACCTCGACGGGCAAATATTCCTCGCCCTCGATCCGCCTGCGCTCCGCAGCTTCGGCAGCCGAAGCGTCCGCTTTGTCTTCGACGATGTCTATGAGGCGCGCATATTCCTCCACGGGTAGCATCGCCATCTTCCGACCGGCGATCTCGACAATCTGTGCGGTCATGGGTTCACCTCATAAGCCGATCCGCGCGGGGCAATATCGTCGATCCACAACATGCCATCCTCGATCCGGAAGATGACCCGCCAGTCCTGAACGCGAAGACGATATTCAGGCCGACCCTGCAGCCGCTTCACGTTCGCGCTCAACAACAGAGGATTGGCCGCCAGCGCGCCGATCTTCTCCCGGATCAAGGTCCGCTTATTCGATCGGAGGAGCGCCTTCGCCGCCGATCGAGAAAAGCGGATCTCCATCGGTCGCGCTTTAGCATTTTCAGAAAATAAAAGCCATCCAAAGTTCGCGGCAAGCGAACTTCGCTTACAGCGTCCGCTCGCGCTCCTCGATCTCGAACGTCTCGAGCATGTCGCCGGGCTTGATGTCGGTGTGGCTTTCGAAGGTGACGCCGCACTCCAGGCCCGCGCGGACCTCCGGCACGTCGTCCTTGAAGCGCCTCAAGGAGGCGATCGCGCCGTTGTAGATGATCACGTCGTCGCGCATGATGCGCGCCTTCAGCGCCTTGCGGATGAAGCCCTCGGTGACCAGCAGGCCCGCCGCGCGGCCATGCTTGCCGGCGGAGAAGACCTCGCGGATTTCCGCCCGGCCGACGACATTTTCGATGATCAGCGGGCCGAGCTCGCCGGCCATCGCCGCCCGCACCGCATCGGTGAGATCGTAGATCACGTCATAATATTGCATCGCGACGCCCTGCCGCGCGGCAATCTCGCGCGCCTTGGCGTTGGCGCGGACGTTGAAGCCGATGATCGGCGCGCCGGACGCGCCGGCCAGCACGACATCGCTCTCGGTGATGCCGCCGACGCCGGCATGCAGCACGCGCGCCTTGATGTCGTCGTTCGAGATCTTGTTGATCGCGCTCACGATCGCCTCGACCGAGCCCTGCACGTCGCCCTTGACGACGAGCGGGAATTCGACCGCCTGTTTCTCCTTCAGGGCCGAGAACATCGTGTCGAAGTTCGCCGGGGCGGAGGCGGTGCGCTTGGTGTCGATCACGCTCTGGCGATAGGCGGCGACCTCGCGGGCGCGCGCCTCGTTCTCGACCACCGTCAGCGTATCGCCCGCCGACGGGACGCCGGACAGGCCGAGCACCTCGACCGGGAAGCTGAGCGGCGCCTCTTTCACCTGGCGGCCATGATCGTCGATCATCGCCCGGACCTTGCCGGAGATCGGGCCGGCGACGAAGATGTCGCCGACACGCAGCGTGCCGCGCTGGATCAGGACGGTGGCGAGCGGGCCGCGGCCCTTGTCGAGCTTGGCCTCGACCACCGCCCCTTCGGCGGGACGGTCGGGATTCGCCTTGAGCTCCAGCAGCTCGGCCTGGAGCGCGATCGCCTCCAGCAGGCCATCGAGATTGATCTTCTTGAGCGCCGAAACCTCGACATCCTGCACCTCGCCCGACATCGCCTCGACGACGATCTCGTGCTGGAGCAGCTCCTCGCGCACCTTCTGCGGATTGGCGCCGGGCTTGTCGATCTTGTTGATCGCCACGATCATCGGCACGCCGGCCGCCTTGGTGTGGTTGATCGCCTCGATCGTCTGGGGCTTGAGCCCGTCATCGGCCGCGACCACCAGGATGACGATGTCGGTGACATTGGCGCCGCGGGCGCGCATCTCGGTGAACGCCTCGTGGCCCGGCGTATCGAGGAAGGTGACCTTCGACTTGTCCTTCAGGGTGACCTGATAGGCGCCGATATGCTGGGTGATGCCGCCGGATTCGCCGGCGACGACGTTGGCGCCGCGGATCGCGTCGAGCAGGCTGGTCTTGCCATGGTCGACATGGCCCATGATCGTCACGACCGGCGGGCGCGGCTGCAGCGTTTCCGGCGCATCGACGTCGGCCTCCGCCTGGATGTCGACATCGGCTTCGCTGACGCGCCTGATGTTGTGGCCGAACTCGGTGACCAGCAATTCGGCCGTGTCCTGATCGATCACCTCGTTGACGGTGACCGGCATGCCCATCTTGAACAGGGATTTCACCAGATCGGCGGCGCGCTCGGCCATGCGGTTGGCGAGCTCGCCGACGGTGATCGCGTCCGGCACCGTGACGTCGCGGACCTGCTTGGCCGCGGGGCCGGACTGCATATGGGCGCGCTTTTCCTTCTCGCGGGCGCGCTTCAGCGCGGCGAGGCTGCGGGCGCGGGCGTCGCCGCTGTCGTCGAGGGCGCGGCTGACGGTGAGCTTGCCGCGCTCGCGGCGATGCTCCTCGCGGCCGCGCGCCGGGCGGGCGGGCTCGGGCCGCTTGACCGGGGTGAAGGCCTGGCGGGCGGGCCGGACATGGCCGGGGCGCCGCTCCTCTTGCCCTGCTTCTTCTGCCGGGACATCCTCGGGCTCAGCCGGGGCCGGCGCTTCGGTGGCACGGCGCGCCTCTTCCTCGGCCTGAATCCGGGCCTCTTCCTCGGCCTTGCGATTGTCCTCGGCGCGGCGCTTCTCGTCCTCGGTGACTTCCTTCGCCTGCTTGTCGTCGCGGCGGCGCGCTTCCTCGAGCGCGGCGAGCCGCGCCTCCTCGGCCTCGCGCAGCAGCTGCTCCTGCCGTTCCTTGCGGGTGGCGGCATCGTCGGCCGGACGCGCGGCGGGCTTGGGCGCCGGCTCGGGGGCACGCGCGACGGGCGCGGGCGGCGGCGCCGGCTCGGGCTGAGCCTGCGGCGCCTCGTTCTCGCCGGGCCGACCGAGGATGCGGCGCTTCTTCGTCTCGACCACGACGGTGTTCGAGCGGCCATGGCTGAAGCTCTGCTTCACCTTGCCCACCTCGACCGTGCGCTTGATGCCGAGCGGCGCCCGCACTCCCAGCTTCGGCTTGTCCGTCGTCTCGCTCACGCAAAATCCTTCTGATCACTCAAAGACGCGGCGCCCGGCGCTTCCGCCGACGCGGCGCTTAACCCAACATCCGGTCCGATAAAAGCGCGCCACCGCCCGATCGCGTGAAGCACACGCGCGGCGGCGGCACGATCGACAATGGCGACATGTACCACATTTTCGCGGCCCAGCGCCACCGACAATATGGTGCGGCCAAGAGGGAAAACCAACCCTTGCCGGCCGGAGCCCTCGGCATCCGAGCCGACCCGCCAGGCCTGATCGAGCTTGCGGTTGCCCTCCTCGCCGGCGTCGGCGGCGTGGATCAGCAGCGCGACCTTGCCCGATCGCGCCGCCGCCTCGATCCGCTCCGACCCGGAGACGAGGTTGCCAGCGCGGGCCTCCAGCCCGAGCCTGTCGAGCATCGTTTTCTCGAGCGCCGCCGCGACCCGCGCCCCGAGATCGTCCGGCACGGCAAGCTCGTTGGTCTTGAACGCCCGCGCCAGCGCGCCGCGCAATTTGCCCTTCGATTGCGCCGCATCGAGCGTGGCCCGATCGACGCCGATCCAGGCGCCGCGGCCGGGGGCGCGGGCGCGAACATCTGGGGCAACATCCCCGTCGGGCGAGAGCGCCAGGCGGATCAGTTCATCCCGCGGCGCCGTCCGCCGCGAGAGAATGCAGGTCCGCTCCGGCCTGTGGCCGTCCTTCAGGCGCTCATTGGGAGGTTCCCGCATCAGCGTCCTCCCCGGCCTTCGCGTCCTCGTCCTCGAACCAGTGCGCGCGGGCGGCCATGATGATCTCGTTGCCCTGCTCTTCGTTGAGGCCGTAATCGGCGAGCACGCCGCCCTTGTCCTCCGGCCGCTTGGCGACCGCGTCGGGCCGGCGGCGCGGCTCGACCCGGCGCTTCTGGATCAGCTCGTCGGTGGCGAGATCGGCGAGATCGTCGAGCGTCTTGATCCCGGCCTTGCCCAAGGTCACGAGCATCTGCTCGGTCAGATAGGGCATTTCGGCGAGATCGTCCTCGACGCCGAGCGACCGGCGCTCCTCGCGGGCCGCCTCCTCCTGGCGCTGCAAGGCCTCCTGCGCGCGGCTCTGCAGCTCCGCGGCGAGCTCCTCGTCGAAGCCCTCGATCGAGGCGATCTCCTCGGCCTCGACATAGGCGACCTCTTCCAGCGCGCCAAAGCCCTCGGCGACCAGCAGCTGGGCCAGCGTCTCGTCGACGTCGAGCTCGGTCTGGAACATCTCGGAGCGCTCGACGAACTCGCGCTGGCGCTTCTCGGAAGAATCCGCCTCGGTCATGATGTCGATGCCCTTGGCGGTGAGCTGGCTGGCGAGCCGGACGTTCTGGCCGCGCCGGCCGATGGCGAGGCTGAGCTGATCGTCGGGCACGACGACCTCGATCCGGTCCTCCTCCTCGTCGATGACGACGCGGGCGACGGCGGCCGGCTGCAGCGCGTTGACGACGAAGGTGGCGAGATCCTCGCTCCACGGGATGATGTCGATCTTCTCGCCCTGCAGCTCCTGAACGACGGCCTGGACCCGCGAGCCCTTCATGCCGACACAGGCGCCGACCGGGTCGATCGAGCTGTCATGGCTGATCACGCCGATCTTGGCGCGGCTACCCGGATCGCGGGCGGCGGCCTTGATCTCGATGATGCCGTCGTAAATCTCCGGCACCTCCTGCGCGAACAGCTTCTTCATGAAATCGGGGTGGGCGCGGGAGAGGAAGATCTGCGGTCCCCGATTCTCGCGGATCACGCGCAGGATGATCGAGCGGACCCGGTCGCCGACGCGGAGCAATTCGCGCGGAATCTGCGCGTCACGGCGGATCACGCCCTCGGCGCGGCCAAGATCGACGACGACATGGCCGAACTCGACCCTTTTCACGACACCGGTGATGATTTCGCCGCCGCGGTCCTTGAACTCCTCATATTGCCGCTCGCGCTCGGCGTCGCGGACCTTCTGGAAGATCACCTGCTTGGCGGCCTGAGCGGCGATGCGGCCGAACTCGATCGGCGGCAGCGGATCGACGATGAAGTCGCCCAGCTTGGCGTCCTTCTGAAGCTTCTGCGCGTCCTCCAGGTTCACCTGCTTGAAATAATCGTCGACCTCCTCGACCACCTCGACGACGCGCCACAGGCGCAGGTCGCCGGTGGTCGGATCGAGCTTGGCGCGGATGTCGTTCTCGGCGCCGTAGCGGGCGCGCGCGGAGCGCTGGATCGCGTCCTCCATCGCCTCAATGACGATCATCCGGTCGATCAATTTCTCGCGCGCGACCGCATCGGCGATCGCGATCAGCTCGGCCCGGTTGGCGGAAACGGCGCCCGGAGCGGGCGGGGTTGCGCTGGGAGCTTCGGTGGCCATGATGTTCAGTCCTGTTCCTCTGTGAGTTCTTCGAGAGTTTCTATTTCTTCCGCGCCCTCGGTGGAAAGCGGCCGGGTGGCGGCGATCAGCTTGTCGGTGAGCACGAGCTTGGCGGAATCGATCCCCGAGAAGGGCAGACGGGTTTCGCCCCGCCCCGGAACGTCGATCAGCACGTCCTCGCCCGCCGCGCCGAGCAGCGCACCACGATATTGACGCCGCGCACCCTTCTCGCCGGACAAAGTCAGCCGCGCCTCATGCCCCTTCCAGTCGTCATAATCGGCGAGCCGGGTCAGCGGCCGGTCGATCCCGGGCGAGCTGACCTCGAGCCTATAGTCGTCCGACAGATGCTCGTGCCGCTCGGCGATCCGCCGGTGCAGCCGCTCGCAATCGTCGATCGTCAGCTGGCGCGTGTCCGGCCGCTCGGCCATGATCTGGATCGTCGGGTCATCCTTGCCGCCGATCATCGTCACGCGCACGAGCGCCAGCCCCTCGGCCTCGACCTCGGGCTCGATGATCCGTTTCAGCTCGGCGATCTCCGCCACGCACGCTCCTGTGAAAATAAAGCTTCCCTGCCGCCGGCCCCGCCCCGGGGCCGACCTCAACGTCTCATCGATGTCGAGAAAGGCAGGAGCCATATAGGCTTTCGGCGGCGACGCGGCAAGCATGTTGGCGGGGCGCGCTTCGGACCTGGAACGGCTTGACCCGGCGGCGCGCCACGATCACCCTCTTTTCGGGAGGGCAATGATGCGCGCATTGGCCATGATCGTCACAGTGGCGGCCGTCCTGCTGGCCGGCCGCGCCGTCGCTTATGACATCCGTCCGGTGGCGGGCGTGCATGAGGCCTTCACCTTGCTCGCCCAGCGCTGCCAGACCGAGGCCGGCGCCGCGCAGCCGCGCGATTGCCTGCGCTATGCGGACGAGGTGAGCCGCTGGATCGGTCGCCGCCCGGACAGCACTTACGATCCGCTCCAGCTCGCGGTCCGCTGGGCCGACGACCCGCTGCGCCAGCTGAGCTCCGCCGCGGGCACCTTGCGCTACGGCCGGTCGATGTCGAGCAGCTGCCCGCGCGTCGTTCGCGAGACGGCGGCGATCGACCGGATGAGCCTCACCTGCGCCTCCCATTTCGGGCCGCTGCAATTCTTTCACGCCATGACCTCGGCCAATAACGAGACCGCCGAGCAGACCCGGGCGCGGATCCTCGACTGGTCCGA
>NZ_JBQTIN010000006.1:0-15486 GCF_052388015.1 Sphingosinicella sp. | reverse complement strand
CCAGCCCAATGGCGAGCTCGGCTATTTCTCCAGCGACTGGCGGGTCTATGGCCGCGAGGGCCATCCTTGCCTCCATTGCGGCGCCACCGTCCGGCGGCGAGTCGATTCGGGCCGCTCGACCTTCTACTGCCCGGCCTGTCAGCGCTAACCTTGACCTTGCGGGCGTCCGCGCGTAGGGCGGCGCGCGATCGGTGCGGGCGAAAACCGCGCCGTTTTCATTTCAGCGACAAGGGTTTCAAGAGATGGCGAATACGCCGCAAGCAAAGAAGCGAATCCGCCGCAACGCGAGCCGGACCGAGATCAACGGCGCGCGGGTGAGCCGCATCCGCACCTTCATCAAGCAGGTCGAGTCGGCGCTCGCCGGGGGCGACAGGAAGGCGGCCGCGGCCGCCCTGAAGCGGGTCCAGCCGGAGCTGGCGCGCGGCGTGGCCAAAGGCGTCTTTCACAAGAACACGGCGGCGCGGAAATTGTCGCGCCTGACGAAGCGTCTCGTCGCGCTCGGCTAGGCCGCTCTGCTTGCTCGGCAATCGGCCCGTCGGCGCATCGCCGGCGGGCTTTTTCGCGCCGCGCGCGCAACAGTTCGGATGGAGGAGAGGCTTGCGCCGATTCGGCGTGAGCCGTTCTCGCGTCTCTGCCTCAGGGTACTGAAAAGAAACACGAAAAAATAAAAGTGACGGAGTTCCGGGTTTTTTCGATGTCAACCCGCAATATTTTTGTCACGGAATTTTTACCCCCTTGATCGGGCGGCGCGAGGCTTCCAAAACAAAATTTCCGGCCGGGCGAATCTCCTGACCGGACGCAAACAGCAATCTGACGTTCGGATGCAGCGCACCGGGGGGTGATGCGCAGCACGACCAGACTTGCGCCTGATAAGCAGCGCCGACTGGGAACGGCGGAGGAGAGAGACGAGGGGGTTTTTCGGCTGATGCGCGTCACCACCCATGACGATCCGGTTGTCGCCGCCTGGGAAGCGATTCGCACCGATCTTCGCCGCGATTGCGGCGCACGGACCTTCGACGGCTGGCTCAGGCCGATCGCGCTTGGCGGCTTCGATGGCGATTCGGGTGCCTTGCGGCTCGAGCTGCCGTCGCAATTCATGGCGGATTGGGTGCAGACCCATTTCGCCGAGCGGCTGGCGCTCGCCTGGAAGGCGCGCCTGCCGGGCGTGAAGCGCATCCGCATCGAGGTCGGCCCCGCCGCGCCGACCACCGCCGCGGTGGTCGAGATTCCAGCCCCGGCGGCCGAGCAGCCCAAGACCGACCCAGGCCTCTATGCGGTCGCGCTCGAGCCGCGCTACCGGTTCGAGTCCTTCGTCGTCGGCAAGGCGAACGAGGTCGCCTTCAACGCCGCCCGGACCCTGGCCAGCGCCGACAAGGTCGCGTTCAACCCGCTCTTCCTCCACGGCGGCACCGGGCGCGGCAAGACGCACCTGCTGCACGCGATCGGGCATGAGTTTCACCGCCTGAAGCCGCGGGCGCGAATCATCTACATGTCGGCCGAGAAGTTCATGGTCGAGTTCGTCGCCGCCTTGCGCGCCAACGACACGATCCAGTTCAAGCAGCAGCTGCGCGCCGCAGACCTGCTGATGATCGACGACGTTCAGTTCATCGCCGGCAAGGAATCGACCCAGGAAGAATTCTTCCACACGATGAACGAGATCATCTCGGCCGGCCGGCGGCTCGCGATCAGCTCGGACCGCGCACCGCAGGATCTCGACGGGATCGAGCCGCGCATCCTCTCGCGCCTGTCCTGGGGCCTGGTCGCCGACATCAACCAGGCCGATCTCGAGCTCCGGCTCAACATCATCCACAAGAAGCTGGAGCAGCTGCCCGGCGTCGTCCTGCCGGAGGAGGTGGTCAATTTCCTCGCCAAAAGGATCAGCTCGAACGTCCGCGAGCTCGAAGGGGCGCTCAACCGGATCGCGGCTTATGCGGCGATGCAGAACCGGGCGATCGACCTCGACTTCGTCGCCGAGGTGCTCGCCAATATCCTTCGCGCCAACCAGCGGCGCATCTCGATCGACGAGATCCAGACCCGCGTCAGCGACCACTACCGCATTCGCAAGGCGGAGATGACCAGCGCCCGGCGCGCGCGCGAGGTCGCCCGGCCGCGTCAGGTGGCGATGTATCTCTCCAAGCAGCTGACGCCGCGCTCGCTGCCGGAGATCGGCCGGCGCTTCGGCGGCCGCGACCACACCACCGTGATCCACGCCGTCCGCCAGATCGAGAAGCTCCGCGCCCAGGACCCCGAGCTCGATTCGGACATCCGCCTGCTGACCCGCCAGCTGGAGAATTAGGCCGTCAGCCGTCGCGCCGCTCCGGCTCCGGCTGGCGCTCGAAGAAGCCGATGCGCCGGAAGCGGGCGGCGCGGGCGGCGGCAACCGCATCGTCCCAGCAGCCCGGCCGTGCCAGAGGTGGGCGCGGCCCGATCAGCGCGCTGGCGCCGCCCGCCGCCATGCCGTGCAACCGCCTCGCCAGCAGCGCCGAATCGTCTGGCAGCGCGAAGGCGCGCGCGCCGAGGGTGACGATGCAATCATTGTTGCCGTCGATGTCGACATAAACGACCTGCCCGGTCGTGACGCAGCCCGAGACGGCGACCGCCGCCAGCGGCGCCAGCAGGCCGGCCGGGAAAGGCTGCCTAACGCTGCTGCCTTTCGGGCGTCACCGTGATCCTGACTCGCTCGCCGTTATTGCCGGGGAAGCCGGTGAACATCGCCTCGATCAAATTGGGGACGAGGACAGGAAGCTCGTCGGTGCCCGAACGGGCCTCGGCGAAGCCTTCGAACAGCGACTGATTGTCGGCCGCGCGCCGGATGTCGAGGTCGAGGAAGGACGTGTAGATCGTCCGGACCGTCACGTCATAGCCGAACGGATCCCAGAACGGGTCGTGCCAGCCCCAGTAAAAGGGCGCGCGGCGCCGGCCGAAATAGCCGAAGCGGCTGTAATAAGCCGGGCCGAAGCGGCGATAGCCCCAGGGATTGGGGAATTCGTCGATCTGCTGCCGGCCGCGGTCGACGCCATAGCCCAGGGTGACGATCAGGCTGGCGTCGCGGCGCGAAGCCGCCTCGCGATAGCCGAGCGCCGTCAGATGCCGGCGGACATGATCGGCATATTGGCGGAACTCCAGCCCCCCGCGGTCCTCGGCTTCGGCCGCCTCGACGACGAAGCTTTGCCCGTCCGGCGGCGGCATCGCGTTGAAACGCTGGACCCGCGCGGTGAGACTGGACGTGCAGCCGGCGAGCGCCAGCGCCGCCGGGAGCATGAGGGCGAGGAGAAGCTTCCTGATCATGGTCTTGGCCTTTGACGGCGGAGACTCGATTTGTCTCACGGAAAGAACGGCTTGGCCGTTCGCAAAGTTCCGCTGAACAGGAGCTGAAAGCGCCGGGTCAGCCCCGCGGCAGCCCGAGCGCCCGATAGGCGCCTTCCAGCGTCGGCGCGGCCCGCTCGCTTGCCTTCGCGGCGCCGGCCGCGAGGATCGCCTCCAGCGCGGCCGGGTCGGCCTCGAAATCCTGCAGCCGCGCGCGGATGGGCGCGAGGGTGGCGATCAGCAAATCGGCGAGCGCCGGCTTGAACTGGCCGAAGCCCTGGCCGGCATATTGGTCGAGCACCGCCTGCGGCTCGGCGTCGGTCAGCGCCGCATGGATGGTGACGAGGTTGAGCGCCTCCGGCCGCCCGGCCAGCCCCTCGACCGACTCGGGCAAGGGCTCGGGATCGGTCTTCGCCTTGCGGATCTTCTGCGCGATCATATCGTCGTCGTCGCCGAGGTTGATCCGGCTCATCTCCGACGGGTCGGACTTGGACATCTTGGCATTGCCGTCGCGCAAGCTCATGATCCGCGCCGCCGTCGCGCCGATATGCGGCTCGGGCGCGGTGAACAGCTCGACGTCATAATCGGTGTTAAACTTGAGCGCGATGTCGCGCATCAGCTCGACATGCTGCTTCTGGTCCTCGCCAACCGGGACATGGGTCGCCTGGTACAGCAGCACGTCGGCGGCCTGCAGCACCGGATAGGCGTAGAGGCCGACGCTGGAGCCTTCGCGATTCTTGCCGCTCTTCTCCTTGAACTGGGTCATCCGGTTCAGCCAGCCGATCCGCGCCGTGCAGGAGAGCAGCCAGGCAAGCTCGGCATGGGCCGGCACCCGGGCATGGTTGAAGACCAGCGACTTTTCCGGGTCGATCCCGCAGGCGATCAAGGCCGCCGCCATGCCGTTGACGTTGCGGCTGAGCTCGGCCGGATCGTTGTAGACCGTGACCGCATGGAGATCGGCGAGGAAGAAGATGCACTCCGCCTCGTCCTGCATCCGCACCCAGCGGCGGATCGCGCCGAGATAATTGCCGAGATGGAGGTTGCCGGTCGGCTGGATGCCGGACACGACGCGCATCTTCTTGACGGTCATGCGCCCTCCTCGATCGGCACTTCTTCCGGCGTGGCGCGGCGGAACAGCGCCCTGAAGTCGTCGCGGGCGATGCCGCCGATCACCCAGGCGAGGCCGAAATAGACGATGCCGCCCGCGCCGACCAACGCGCCGACGGCAAGGATGCGCCGTCCCGCCGAGGCGGCGAAATAGCCGGCGAGCGGCTGCTGAAGAAAATAGAGGGCCGCCGCCATCGCCGCCGCGGCGACCAGCTGGCGCGCCACCCGGCCGACCAGCCAGCCGGGCATGCGGAAATGGCCGCGCGCCGCGAGGATCGCGAACAACAGGGCCATGTTGAGCCAGGCCCCGGCCGAGGTGACGGTCGCCAGGCTGTAAATGCCCATCACCGGAATCAGGATGAAATTGGCGACGATGCTGGCGACGAGGATGGCGACGGCGATCCGCACCGGCGTCTTCACGTCCTTGCGGGCGTAGAAGCCCGGGGTGAGCACCTTGACCAGGACATAGGCCGGCAGGCCGGTGACCAGGATGGCGAGGATGTTGCCAGTGATCGCCGCGTCCTCGGCCGTGTAGCGCCCGCCCTGGAACAGGGCCGCGATGATCGGCCCGGACGCGACCGCGAGCGCCAGCGTCGCCGGCAAGGTCAGCAGCATGGCGAGATCGAACGCGCGCGCCTGGGTGTTCGCCGCCTCGGCGTCCGCCTTGCGCTCGATCGAGCGACTGATGGTCGGCAGGATCGCGGTGCCCAATGCGGTGCCGATGATCGACAGCGGCAGCTGGTTCAGCCGGTCGGCATAGCCGAGATTGGTGAGCGCGCCTTCGCCCAGCCGCGAGGAGAAGAAGGTGTAGAAGAGCTGACTGATCTGGTAGACGCCCGCCGCCGCCGTCGCCGGGACGATCAGGACGATCAGCTCCCTGACCGCCGGGGTCAGCCGCGGGCGGCCGAAGTGAAGCCTGACGCCAGCCTGCCGCACCGCGACCCAGCACAAGGCGAACTGGAAGATTCCGCCGGCCAGCACGGCAAGCGCCATCATCCGCACCGTCTCGGGCCCTCCGCCCGGCGCGATCAGCAGCGCCGCGATCAAGGCGATGTTGAGCAGGGCCGGGGCGAACGCCGCCACCGCGAAGCGGGTCAGCGAGTTGAGCACGCCCGAGAGCAGGGCCACCAGGCTGATGAAGACCAGATAGGGGAAGGTGTAGCGGGTCAGCTCCACCGCCAGCTCGAACTTGCCGGGCGTCGCCGCATAGTCCGAGACGATCAGCCACAGGAAGGCCGGCATCGCGATCTCGAAGACGATCGTGACGACGAGCAGCGCCGGCATGAACACCGCGAGGATCTCGTTGGAGAATTTCTGCGCGTCCTCATGCCCGCCCGAGGCGAGCCGCCGGCTGAACAAAGGCACGAAACCGCTCGCGAACGCCCCTTCGCCGAACAGCCGGCGGAAGATGTTCGGCAAGGTGAAGGCGACGTTGAACGCGTCATTGGCGTGGCTGGCGCCGAGCACCCGGCTGCCGATCATGTCGCGGGCGAAGCCGAGCACCCGGCTGACCATGGTGAGCCCGCCGATCGTCCCGATCGCCTTCAGGAGGTTCATACGTTCGAACCCTGGAGCTGGCCAAAGCCCGTCATTGCGAGGAGCGAAGCGACGAAGCAATCCATCTTATGGCGCTGGATTGCTTCGCTTCGCTCGCAATGACGGCTTGGGGCAGGATGGTCACGCCTGGCCGGTCACGTCCCCGGCCTGGCCGCCGGTGAGCTCCGCCTGGCGCTGGGCCGCGCCCTGCATATAGAGGCCGCCGAAATCGATCGGGTCGAGCCTGAGCGGCGGGAATCCGCCCTCGACGGTCGCGTCGGCGATGATCTTGCGCGCGAACGGGAAGAGCAGGCGGGGCGCCTCGGCGAGCAGGAAGGGCTGAAGTTGCTCCTCCGGCAGGTTGGCGAGGACGAACAGGCCGGCATAGAGCAGCTCGCACTGGAAGGCGGTGCCCTGCTCGGCCTTGGCGTTGACCTCGATCTTCAGCGTCACCTCGTGCAGGTCCTGGCCGACGTTGGCCGCGCCGATGTTGAACTGGACGTCGGTCTGCGGCTGGCCCTGCCATTGATAGACGGCCGGCGCGTTCGGGTTCTCGAACGAGAAATCCTTCACATATTGGGCGACGACGCCGACCTGGACCTGCTGGCCCGCGCCATTGGCGTTGTCGAGATCGCTGGTGTCGATGATGTTGGGGTCGATTCCGCCTTCGTCTTCGGCCATTTCGGGTTCCTTGAATTGAGCTGGAGGGCGCCTTGGAAAAGCGCCGTTCGTGCGTGGCGGGCGGGTAGCAGCGGTCCGTTCGGCGCGCAACCGCCGGAACCGCGCGGCGGGTCGAGCCATTGTTATTTGAAACGTAGCTGTTTCGCGCTTATGTAACAGGCTCCAAGGAGTGAGCGCTTTGACTATCGGTATCGTGCTGCTGGCGATGATCGCCCTGTTCGTCGGGTTGCGGCTCTATGCCGTGCTCGGCCAGCGCACGGGCCATGAGCAGCAGCCGGTGACGCGGCCGGACGCGGTGCCGGGCGTCGCCAATCCGCCCGCGACGGCGGACACGCCTGCCGTCACGCCGGAGCAAAGCGGCATGGTGTTCGACGCCGGCGCGGCGGACGGCATCCGCGCGGTCATCGCCGCCGATCCTGCTTTCGATGTCGGCCGCTTCATGGATGGCGCGCAGGCGGCCTATGGCATGATCCTGGAGGCGTATTGGAAGGGCGACAAGGAAGAGCTCGGCCATCTCGTCGGCCCGGACGTCAAGACGGCGTTCGAGAGCGCGATCGCCGAGCGCGAGGCGGCCGGTCATGTCCTCGACAACCGCCTGGTCAATATCGAGCGGGCGACGATCGACGCGGCGCGACTGAACGGCAAGACGGCGGAGATCGACGTGCGCTTCCAGGCCTTCGTCGCCGCGGTCACGCGCGACGCCGAGGGCCATGTCGTCGCGGGCTCTCTCTCCGACGCGGTCGAGACCAACGAGATCTGGACCTTCCGCCGCGACCTCAAGAGCGGCAACCCGAACTGGCTGCTCGTCGATACCGACGAGGTCGGCTGAGGCCAAGCTTTCCTACAACCGTGCTCTGCCGCTATGCCGGCGGGCATGGCGCTCGTCTTTCCACGGCTCGTTCGTTCCTCCTTCCCTGTCGTCGGCGCGCGCCGCAGCGGCGATGGCACCTGTCGGAGTTGTCAGGTTTACCGCCGAAACCTGCTCCTCGCCGGCCTGATCCTGGCTCTCGCCAGCTGCGCCCGAGTCGTTCCCGCGCCCCAGCCGCCGCCCACGCCGCCTCCCGCTCCGGCGCCCGTTTCCCCCCCGCCGCCAGCGCCTGTCCCGCCACCGCCCGAAAATGCCGTCGCCGCCGGCGTCCGTGCCGGCCCTCCGGTCGCGCAGCTCAGCCTGAGCGACGCCCAGCTCCACCGGGCCTTCGACGCCTTCCTGGTCTCCTGCCTGGCGATCGCGAACCGGGCCGACGCCTCGGGCCTGACCCGGCCGGAAGACTGGCGCGCCTTATGCGACGAGGCGCGCGAGACGCCGGCATCGCCGCCCGCCATCTTCTTCGCCAGCAATTTCGTGACGATAGAAGTCGGCGACGGCGCCGCCTTCGCGACCGGCTACTATGAGCCTGAAATCCGCGGCTGCCGCACCCGCCGGCCCGGCTGCGAGACGCCGGTCTATCGCGTCCCGCCCGATCTGCTGGAGCGCAATCCGCTGACCGGCCAAGCCGGTCGCGGCCGGCTCGACGAAAACGGCGCCTTCGTTCCCCATCACGACCGGACCGCGATCGAGGAGGGTGCGCTCGCCGGGCGTGGGATCGAGATCGCCTGGGCTGCCGATCCGATCGAATTGTTCTTCCTCCAGATTCAGGGCTCGGGGCGGCTGCGGCTGCCGGACGGCGGCGTGATGCGGATCGGCTATGCCGGCCAGAACGGCCATCCCTACACGCCGATCGGCCGCCTGCTGCGCGAGCGCGGCATCATCCCGACCGGGGTGACGATGCAGCGGATCGTCGAATGGCTCCGCGCCAATCCGGAGGCGGGCCGGGCGCTGATGCGCGAGAACCGCTCCTACGTCTTCTTCCGCGAGCTGACCGGGCCGGGGCCGCTGGGCTCGCTGGGCGTGCCGGTGACCGCGAATGCCAGCGTCGCCGTCGATCCGCGTTTCGTGCCTTACGGCGCGCCGGTCCTGCTCTCGAACATGGACAATCCCCGCGCCGACGGCTTCTGGGTCGCGCAGGATACCGGCGGGGCGATTCGGGGCGCCAATCGCGTCGACACCTTCTGGGGCGCCGGACCGGAGGCGGCGACCGTTGCCGGTGGGATGGCGTCGCGGGGCCGGGCGCTGATCCTGATTCCGCGCGCGTCGTGGGAGCGGCTCCGCGATGCGCAAGCTCAGCGTTGAGGAGCAGGCCTTGTGGAACCGGGTGGTCGAAACGGTCCGCCCGTTTCGGCCGGTTTCGATGCCCGCGATGGAGCAGGCGACCGCGCCGTCGCCCGGGCCCACCGCACTCCGACCACCGCCCGCGAAAGCCATATCTTCGCCGCGCCCGACCGGACCCGGAACGACGCTGGATGGGAGCTGGGACAAGCGGCTGACGCGGGGCTTGGCGTCACCCGACGCGTCGCTCGACCTGCATGGCCACAATCTCGATACCGCCTGGACCGCGCTCGATCGCGCGCTGGAGCGGGCGATCGCGCGCGGCGACCGGCTGCTGCTGCTCGTCACCGGCAAGCCGCCGTCCGAGGCGAAGGGCAAACGCGGCGCGATCCGGGCGGCGGTGGACGACTGGCTGCACGTCTCCCGCCATGCCGGCGATATCGCGGCGGTCCGCGGCGCCCATCCCCGCCATGGCGGCGCGGGGGCGCTCTACATCATCCTGCGCAGGCCCAAATCCCCCTCCCCGCAAGGGAGGGGCTAGGGGTGGGTGGCGTCGTTAGGCGCCTTTGGCGCTCGAGCTGGTGGGCTCGCGTCGCTCGCACCCACCCCTCAATCCCCTCCCTGCGAGGGAGGGGAGGAAAGGGCCGAGCGGATGACGCGGGCGTAGATCCGCTGCAGCGCCCGGATGTCCGTCATCGCCGCCGCCTCGTCGAGCTTGTGCATCGTCGCGTTGGGGAGGCCGAAATCGACCACCGGGCAGAGCGCGATCAGGAAGCGGCCGTCCGACGTGCCGCCATGGGTGGAGAGGCGCGGCTTCTCGCCGGTCTCCGCCTCGATCGCCGCCGAGACGATGTCGTAGATCGGCCCCGGCGGCGTCAGGAACGCCTCGCCGGAGATCTTCGCCTCGACCGTCGATCCGGGCGCCGCTTTCTCGGCCGTGCGGCGGACAAGCGCGACCAGATCCGCGCCGCGTTGGAGGTTGTTGAAGCGGATATTGAGCTGGGCCCGCGCCGTGCCGGGGATCACGTTCGTCGCCTTGCTCGATGTCTCGACCGCGGTGATCTCCAGGTTCGAGGGCTGGAACGTCTCGTTGCCGTCGTCGAGGTGCAAGGCCTCCAGCGCGTCGATCACCCGAGCCAGCTTGGGCACCGGATTGTCGGCCCGGTGCGGGTAGGCGACATGGCCCTGCGTCCCCGGCACCTCGATCCACATGTTGACCGAGCCGCGGCGGCCGATCTTGACGATGTCGCCGAGCCGCGCCTCGCTGGTCGGCTCGCCGATCAGGACCATGTCTGGAGCGATGCCGCGCTCGGCCATCCATTCCATCAGCTTCGGCGTGCCGAAGGTCGCCGGCCCTTCCTCGTCGCCGGTGATGATCAGGCTGATCGTGCCGTCATGCTCGCGCACGTCCGCGCAGGCGGCGACGAAGGCCGCGATCCCGCCCTTCATGTCGACCGCGCCGCGGCCGTGGAGCAGGTCGCCGATCCGCTCAGGCGCGAACGGGTCGCTCGCCCAGCCTTCGCCCGGCGGCACCACGTCGAGATGGCCGGCGAAGCCGAAATGCGTGCCGCCCTTGCCGCGGGTGGCGAACAGGTTCTCGACCGGCCCGTCCGGCGGCGCCCCGGCGACGAAGCGGTTCACGCTGAAGCCGATATCCTTCAGTACCTCTTCGAGCACGTCGAAGACGGCGCCGCTGGCCGGGGTGATGCTGGGGCAGGCGATCAGGCGCTCTGCGAGGGCGACAGGGTCGATTGCTCCGCTCATCCCCGCCGCCTAGCATCCGGGCGGGGAGAAGCGCCATGCCGAAGCTCGATCTCGACGCGATGATGCCGGAGAACTCGACCAGCTACCCGCCGCCCTTCGATCAGCCGGTGCAGGGGCGGTGGAAGCGGCGGCTGGGGGCGATCGCCGGTCTGACCGAGCTGGGCGCCTGCCATGTCATGCTGAAGCCCGGCGCCTGGTCCTCGCAGCGCCACTGGCATGAGGGCGAGGACGAGTTCCTCGTTATGCTGGCCGGTGAAGCGGTGCTGATCGAGGACGAAGGCGAGACGATCCTGCGGCCCGGAGATTGCGTGGCCTGGGCCAAGGGCGTCGCCAACGGCCACAACGTGATCAACCGCGGCGCTGCCGACTGCACCTTCATCTGCTTCAGCGCCGGCGACGCGAAGGCCGGCGGCTTCTATTCAGACATCGACATGAAGTGGACTGCCGACGGCTACAGCCACAAGGACGGCACGCCCTACTGAGCGGCCGGTACCCGTGTCGCCTGGAGGTGGACCGCGACCCATTCGCCGTCGATCCGCCGGAACGTGTCGGAAAAGCGGATTCGGCTGGCGAACGGCGTCCCGTTGCTGGTGCCGCGCATGACCACCTCGCCGCCGACGATCCCCACGTCCGGACCGAGCGGGATGAAGTAGCGATCCGCGGCGGTGGCGGGCTCGAAGCTCAGGCCCGGCCCGAAATAGCCGTCGATGAACTGCTGCCGGTTCTGGCGGGTGCCGTCGCCGCCGATCAGGATGAGGTCGGGCGCGGTCATCCGCTCCAGCGTAGCGCGATCCTGCGCCAGCTGGGCGCGGTCGAACCGGTCCGCCACCTCGCGCAGCGTCTCGACGCTCACATGAGCGGGCCCGGGCGCGCAGGCGGAAAGCGCGCCCGCGACGGACGCGACCAGCAACAGACTCATTTGATGCTCCTCAGGCGGTGGGGGCCTCGTATTGCTCGATCACCCAGGGCTCTTCCTGCGCCGCCTCGATCCATTCCTTCATCCAGGCATGGTCGAGGATCGTCTGCATATAGGTCGCGGCGAAGCGCGGCACCGGCACGGAATAGGTGACGAAGCGGGTGACGACCGGCGCGTACATGATGTCCGCCGCGCCGAACGTGCCGAAAAGATAGGGCCCGCCGTCGCCATGCCGGGCGCGCGCCTGCGCCCACAGCTCCAGGATGCGAATCACCTCGGCCCGCACCGGCTCGGTGAGCGGCTGCGTCGGGAATTGCTTGCGGACGTTCATCGAAAGCTCGCGGCGCAGGTTCGCAAAGCCCGAATGCATCTCGGCCGCCATCGATCGCGCCATGCCGCGCGCTTCGTCGTCCTTCGGCCAGTAGCGGGCGCGGTCTGTCTTGTCGGCGAGCCATTCGATGATGGCGAGGCTATCCCAGATCACCGTCTTGTCATCCCACAGGATCGGCACCTTGCCGCCGGACGGCGCGAATTCGTCGCCCTGCGTCCGTTTGTCCCATTGCTGGTCGAACATCGGGACGGTGATCTCCTCGAACGGCAGGCCGGATTGCTTCACCGCGAGCCAGCCGCGCAGCGACCAGGAGGAATAGGCCTTGTTGCCGATGATGAGCTTGAGCATGGGCGGCGTCCTAGCGCGGCGAGCCCCACGGAGTCACCCCGGCCAAAGTAGGGTCTAGGCGACCACCGGCTCCAGCATACGGATCGTTCCCGCCGCCGCGTCGATCTCGGCGCGCACGCCGACGGGGAGGCTGAACTGGTCGGTGACGTGACCGAAGAGCGCGCCCTGGAAGGCGGGGACGCCGAGCGGCGCGAGGTGATGGGCGAGCACTTCGGACAGGGTGAAGCCGCCCAGCGAGGAGATTCGGGCAGTGCAATCGGTGCACTGGCCGAAGACCACCCCAGCCACGCGGCCAAGAATGCCCGCCAAAGCGAGGTGCGTCATCATGCGATCGATGCGGTACTGCGCCTCTTCCGTTTCCTCGAGGAACAGAATGGCGCCGTCGAAGCTGGGCAGATAGGGCGTCCCGACCAAGGCCGAAAGGACGGTAAGGTTGCCGCCGATCAGCGGACCGGTGGCGCGTCCCGGCCGGAAGGTGCGCGCTCGCCCGTTCCGCTGCGCCAGCCGATCCTCGGTACCGGGCGGAATGGCCCAGGTCGGCGTCTCGGCGTCGAAGGCGAGCCGACGGAAGGAATCCCACGACAGCTGCCCCCAGGCGCTGGCCGCATTGGGACCGTGGATGCTCGGGAAGTCGGCCCGCGCCGCGAGCGCCAGGTGAAGCGCGGTGATGTCGCTGAAGCCGATCAGCAGCTTCGGGTTGGCCCGGATCAGATCGAAATCGAGAAGCGGCAATATCCGCGCACAGCCCCAGCCGCCGCGCACGGCGAAGATGGCGCGCACCTCGGGATCGGCGAACATCGTATTGAGGTGGGCCGCCCGCTCTTCGTCGCTACCGGCGAGATAGCCGTAGCGACTCATCACATTGGGGGCCGCGCGAGGGACCAGCCCCATCGCGCGGATCGTCGCCAGGATCGCTTCGAGATCGAAGGCGTCGGGCGTGAAATAGGCCGGCTCGACGAGGCCGACAACGTCGCCGCGCCGGAGCCTGCGGGGCCGGCGCCTCGGCGGCAGCACCGCGGAAATCCCGGCGGCGGGCAGCATCAGCGCCCCTATCGCCTGCATCATGGTGCGTCGACTCAACATCGAACGGCCATATCGCAGACAGGATCGAATAGGCTATCCGAAGAGCGCGAAGATCTGATTCTTGCGGACGGGGGGCGCAACGCATGAACGAGAGTATTTCCGAACCGGCACAAGGCCTGCGTGAGCGCGTGCGCGCGTTCATCGAGCATCCGCGCTTCGATCAGGCGATCATCGTGCTGATCATCGCCAATGCGATCACGCTCGGGCTCGAAACCTTTCCCGCGTTCGTCGCGCGCTTCGGCCATGCGCTCGAGATCATCGACCGCGCCGTGCTGGGCGTGTTCGTGGCCGAGCTGCTGCTCCGCATCTTCGTCTATCGCGGCCGCTTCTTCCACGATCCGTGGCGCGTGTTCGATTTCGTGATCGTGGGGATCGCGCTGATGCCGGCGAGCGAAGCGTTCAGCATCTTGCGCGCGCTGCGCGTGCTGCGCCTGTTGCGGCTGGTCTCGATGGTGCCCTCGATGCGCGGGGTGGTCAGCGCCCTGCTCGCGGCGCTGCCGGGCATGGCCTCGATCATCGCCCTGATGGCGCTGGTGCTCTATGTTTCGGCGGTCATGGCGACGCAATTGTTCGGCGGAATCGCGCCGGAATTCTTCGGTAGTCTCGGCGCTTCGATGTTCACCCTCTTCTAGGTGATGACGGTGGAAGGCTGGCCGGACATCGCGCGCGGCGTCATGGCCCAGTCGCCTTATGCCTGGATTTTCTTCGTCACCTATTTGCTGATCGCGACGTTCATGGTGCTGAACCTGTTCATCGCCGTGGTCGTCAACGCGATGCAGTCGCAGGTCGCGGAGGACCTCAAGGGCGAGGAGGAAATGCACACCCGGCAGATCCTCGACGAGCTGCGCGCCCTGCGCCGCGAGATCGAGGCATTGCGCGGGTCTTCCAAGGCGTGATCTTTCGATGCCTGTGGAGCGGCGTTGAAGCGGGGGGTCCGGAGAGAGTCGTGTGAACAATGATCTCGATTTACAGCGCGAAGCTATTCGACGAGCGGCGGTTGATTCATCGAGCATCGCCGCACGATCGAGTTTTGCGGCATTCACCGCTGATACGTTCAAGTGCTTGGGTGAGAAGCTGTTCGTCTGTGGTCACATACTTGGTTCCGACCGGCGCAACGGCGTTTCACCGTTTGGGCATGGTGACGACGCCGTGGTGGCAGTTGCGATGCTGCTACGCATTGCGAGCGAACTTGTATCGGGTTGCGCCGATTTGGTGAACAGTCACCGTCACTACGCCGGTGCGGCACTTGTCCGACAGCTTGTTGAGGTTGAATATCTGGCCTGGGCGTTCGAAAAGAACGACGAAGAATGCCAACGTTGGCTGCGCAGCACGCGCGAGGAACGGCATTCGTTCTTCAGGCCAGCCAAGCTTCGTAAGGCGGCTGACGGTCACTTCCGCAGTGCCGACTATAGCTTTCATTGTGAGTTGGGCGGACATCCGGTTCCGGGTTCATGGCGGCTGCTAAACGACGCTGAAGCAATCGGGCAGTTGATGCTTTCCGATTGCCTTGGCCATGCAACCCACATTTGGAATCATTTTCTTGGTTGGGCCAAGAGCTATAGCGTGAAAGATAAGGGGTTCGCCGACATGGTGTTCGGTAATGATGCGAACGCCAAGGTAGCGGAGATGCGCCAGCGCAATGACGAATGGAAACGGCTTGATACGTTAACCGCTTTGCCGCCGCCTCCGGTGGGGGATTTGGTTAGGCTGTAAACGAATCCGCTTTCGGCCAGCGAGCCACGCAAACATCGGATTGATTTAATCGAATTGGGAACTGCGGCAATGGGTCGAAAGCGGTCGCTTGGGACTATGCAAGCGCCGCCTCCAGCACCGCCGTCCGCAGCGCATCCATGCCCAGCCCGCCCTCGCTCGACGTCGCGATGATCTCGGGATGGGCGGCCGGGCGCTTGCGTGCCTCGGCCTCGGTGGCGGCGGTCACCGCCTCAAGCTCCGTCGCCTTCACCTTGTCCGCCTTGGTCAGCACCAGCCGGTAGCTCACCGCCGCGTCGTCGAGCATCTGCATGATCTCGCGGTCGACGTCCTTGATGCCGTGCCGGGAGTCGATCAGCACCAGCGCCCGCTTCAGCGCCTGTCGGCCTCGGAGATAGTCGTTGACCAGGAAGCGCCAGCGCTTGGCGACATCCTTCGGCGCCTTGGCGAAGCCGTAGCCCGGCATGTCGACCAGCCGCAGCCGAAGCGGCTCGCCGACGTCGAAGAAATTGAGCTCCTGCGTCCGGCCCGGCGTGTTCGAGGTCCGCGCCAGGCTCT
>NZ_JBQTIN010000005.1:0-13291 GCF_052388015.1 Sphingosinicella sp. | reverse complement strand
CCCTGCCCGCCTTGCGCCTTCAGCGCCGCGCCGCCGACGATCACCGCCGGCCGCTCGGCCTTGCCGAAGGCGTCGGTGACGGCTTCCGGCAAGTTCGCGACCGCGGCGAGGTCGTCGCCAAGCCATTCCACCTTGTAGGTAAGATCGACCTCCGGTCCGATCGCGAACACCTTCGCGCCCGCGCGCACCGCCTTGCGGATGCGGGTGTTGACGAGGCTCGCCTCCCGGCGCGGGTGGGTGCCGACGAGCAGGATGACGTCCGCCGTCTCGATCCCGGCGATCGTCGTGTTGAAATTGACCGCCGCGAGGTTCGAAATGTCGTAGGCCAGACCGGTCTGCCGGCCCTCCAGCAGGTCCGAACCGAGCGATTTCAACAGCAACTTCGCCGCATACATGGTTTCGACATCGACCAGATCGCCGGCCACGGCGGCGACACTGCCTTTTGCCGCTTCCGCGACCTCCGCAATCCTGGCGAACGCCTCGGCCCAGCTCGCCGGTCGCAGCTTGCCGTTCTCGCGCAGCCAGGGCCGGTCGAGCCGGTTGCGCGTGAGCCCGTCCACGGCGTGCCGCGTCTTGTCGCTCGCCCACTCCTCGTTCACGTCCTCGTTCAGGCGCGGCAACGCGCGCATCACCTCGCGCCCGCGCACGTCGAGGCGGATATTGGTGCCCACCCCGTCCATGACGTCGATCGCGGGAACCTTGCGCAGCTCCCAGGGCCGCGCCTCGAAGGTGTAGGGCTTGGAGGTCAGCGCCCCGACCGGGCAGAGGTCGACGACATTGCCGCTCAGCTCGCTCGCCAGCGCATGCTCGAGATAGGAGGTGATCTCCATATCCTCGCCGCGGCCGATCGCGCCGATATCCTCGACCCCCGCCACCTGCTCCATGAAGCGCACGCAGCGGGTGCAGTGGATGCAGCGGGTCATGAAGGTCTTGACCACCGGGCCCATATATTTCTCGGGCACGGCGCGCTTGTTCTCGTCGTAGCGGCTGTGCCCCTTGCCATAAGCGAGCGCCTGGTCCTGCAGGTCGCATTCGCCGCCCTGGTCGCAGATCGGGCAATCGAGCGGGTGGTTGATCAGCAGGAACTCCATCACCCCTTCCCGCGCCTTCTTCACCACCGGCGTGTTGGTGAAAATCTCCTGATTGTCGGCGGCGGGCAGCGCGCAGCTCGCCTGCGGCTTGGGCGGCCCGGGCTTCACCTCGACCAGGCACATCCGGCAATTGCCGGCGATCGCGAGCCGCTCGTGATAGCAGAAGCGCGGGATCTCCTTCCCCGCCAGCTCGCACGCCTGCAGCACAGTCGCGCCCGCAGGGACTTCGATCTCGACGCCATCGACCTTGAGCCTGGGCATCAGCGGCCCTCCCCGGCGGTCGCCAGCTTGTAAAGATGCGCGGCGATATGGTTGCGGACATCGAAGCGATCGATGCGATAGCTCACGCCCTCCGGCATGCAATCGTTCAGCCTGTCGTCATAAGACGCGAAGGCATCGACTTCCGCCAGGCCGCCGTGCGGCGTCGCGAGCAGAGCGACGCTTTTCGCCGGCTCGGCCTCGGCCAGGCAGGCGGCGTAAGCGGCGACGAAGGCGCGGCCATCGAGGCCGGCCGCGGCGCGAACCGCCGGCGCGGCCGGCCGCGCCGAGAGCCGCGCCAGCGCAGCCGAATCGGCTTCGAGCATCGCCTCGGCCACAGCGCCGCGCATGTCGCCGACCCGGACGTTCAGACCCTCCCGCGCCGGGGCGCAAGCGGAGCCGGCATCGAACAGCCGTCGCGCCTCGCGAAGTTCTTCCTCGCTGCCCAATTCTGTCGCCAGCAGCACCCAAGCCACGCCGGACGCCTCCCGAACGAGGCACCGCCCGAACGCGGCGAGCGCCGGCGCCTGGGGAGCCTGCGCCGAAGCCGAAGCGGAGGACGCCAAAAGGGAGAGCGCCGCCATCTTCACCGACTTGCCTGCGCCCCCTCGCGGGCGGCGACGGAAAGGCGGTATATGCCTTCGGCCAGCGCGCCTTTCAGCACGGACGGAGAAAAGCGAATCGTCTCGTTGCGCGGGATGCAGGCGGCGAAGCGGGGCGCGAGTGCCTGGATCGCGGCCCGCTCGCCCGCGCTGCCCGCGATCTGGCGCAACAGCGTCTGCACCCCGGCGGCGTCGGCCCGCGAAACGCATTCGCCGAACTGCTCGAGCGCGACGGCGGAGTGGACCTCCGGATGCAGCTCGCCTTCATAAAGCTGCCGATAGCCGGTGGTCGTCACCGCGCTGAAATCGGTCGGCGCGCCGGACCGGAATTCGCGCGCGTAAAGCGCCTGGAAGATGCCACCGCGCAACAGTGAGGGGCTGAAATACAAAGACCCGGAGCCGGATAGGCATTCATCGTCCGTATTGTCGAACAGGTTGCGGTAGACGCGCGCATATTGATCTGAATCGATCCGCAGCCTCGACAGCGCGACGACCCGGCCGCTCTGCCGCGACACCACGCAGGCGGCGAACGCCTCCATCGTCCGCCGCGCCCCATCACGGCTGGAATCGTCGATCTCGGCCGAGCGATGGGTCCGCAGGGTGCCGGTCTCCTGCGCCGCCAGCGGCATGGCCGCAGTCGCGGCGAGCAGCCCGCCCAGGATATGCATCAACTCTTTCATTCCGCTGCCTCCAAGATTTGCGGTGTGTCGCCGACGCCGCTACGCTCGACAATCCGCCGCTCGAGCTCGGGGCGGAAGTGGCGGATCAGGCCCTGGATCGGCCAGGCGGCGGCATCGCCCAGGGCGCAGATCGTATGGCCCTCGATCTGCCTGGTGACGTCGAGCAGCTGATCGATCTCGTGGATTTCGGCATTGCCCGCGCGCAGCCGCTCCATCACCCGCCACATCCAGCCGGTGCCCTCGCGGCAGGGCGTGCATTGGCCGCAGCTCTCATGCTTGTAGAAATATGAGATGCGGCTGATCGCGCGGACGATGTCGGTCGACTTGTCCATCACGATCACCGCGGCGGTGCCGAGGCCGGAGCCGAGCTCCTTGAGGCCGTCGAAGTCCATCGGCGCGTCGATGATATCAGCGGCTGGGACCAGCGGCACCGAGGAACCACCCGGAATCACGGCGAGCAGATTGTCCCAGCCGCCCCTGATTCCGCCGGCGTGGCGTTCGATCAGCTCGCGGAACGGGATGCTCATCGCCTCCTCGACCACGCAGGGCTTGTCGACATGGCCGCTGATCTGGAAGAGCTTGGTGCCTTCGTTCTTCTCACGCCCGAAGCCCGCGAACCAGGCCGAGCCGCGCCGCAGGATCGTCGGCACCACGGCGATGCTCTCGACATTGTTGACCGTCGTCGGGCAGCCGTAAAGGCCCGCCCCCGCCGGGAAGGGCGGCTTCAGGCGCGGCAGGCCCTTCTTGCCCTCCAGGCTCTCCAGCATCGCCGTCTCTTCGCCGCAAATGTAAGCCCCGGCGCCGCGGTGGACGAAGAGGTCGAAATCGTAGCCGGATTTGGCGGCGTTCTTGCCGAGCAGGCCGGCGTCATAGGCCTCCTGCACCGCCGCCTCGAGAACGCGCGTCTCCTGGATGAACTCGCCGCGGACATAGATATAGCCGGCCCGCGCGCGCATCGCGTAGCCGGCGATCAGCGCGCCCTCGATCAGCTTGTGCGGATCGTGGCGGATGATCTCGCGGTCCTTGCATGATCCGGGCTCGGATTCGTCGGCGTTGATGACGAGGAAATTGGGCCGGTCGGGCTTCGGCTCCTTGGGCATGAAGCTCCACTTCATGCCGGTCGGGAAGCCCGCCCCACCGCGCCCGCGCAGGCCCGACGCCTTCACCTCCTCGATGATCGCATCCTGGCCGCGCGCCATCAGCGCCCTGGTGTCGTCCCAGTCGCCGCGCGCCTGCGCCGCCTCCAGCCCGGCGGACTGGAAGCCGTAGATGTTGGTGAAGATCCGGTCCTTGTCAGCGAGCATGGCGGCTCTCGCTACAACCCCCTCTCCCCGGGGGGGAGAGGGTTGGGGTGCGGGGGTTCTGAGTTCGAGAGTATCCGCCGAGGCCGAACCCCCTCACCCTGCCCTCTCCCCACAGGGGAGAGGGTTGTTTCTTGCCAAAGCCGCGGTCCTTGTCCTCAAGCACGGCCACCCTCCGCGCAGAAGAGGTTGATCGCGCGCGGCATCTCGCCGGCCGCCATCTCAGGTTCGACGAACACGTCCTCGCCATTGACGACGATGTAGCGCTGCTGCCGGCCGCTTTGCTCATAGGCGCCGCAGACCACCGCGACGCCCTGATGATCGCGGACCCGCGCCTCGACGAAGCGCAACTCGCCGCGCTGGCTCACCCGCGCCCGCACCAGCCGTTCCGCCGTCGCGAGCGGATCGCTGGGCGCTGCCGCGTTGGCGGGCGCGGCGGCCGTCTGGTTGTTCGCCGGCGCTCCGCTCTGGCAGGCGACGAGCATCGGCATGGCCAGCACCGCCGCCCTCACGACTTTTTCTCCAGGTAACGGCGCGCCAGCACATAGGCGCCGATCCCGAGCGCGACCGCGATCGCGACGCCGATCAGCTTCAGCGCGAGCTTGAACAGGACGTAGCCGACGATCAGCGCGACGACGATGCCGATGACGCCGCTCATGCCCATTCGCCCCGGTAATCGTGATTGTCCTTCGCCATCGCGGTCAGCGTCGTCGGCCCGCCTTCGGGCGCGCTCGTCTGCCGCTTGATCTGCGGCCCCGGCTTTGGCGCCTTCCCCGCTGCCAGCGCCTCGAGGATAGCGGTCATGCTCGCGGCGGTGAGGTCCTCGTAATTGTCGTCGTTGATCTGGACCATCGGCGCATTGGCGCAGACGCCGAGGCACTCGACCTCGGTCAGCGTGAACAGCCCGTCACCGGTCGTATGGCCCTTCTTCAGCCCCTTGGCGGCGCAGGCGGCCAACACGTCGTCGGAGCCGCGCAGCATGCAGGGCGTCGTGCCGCAGACCTGGACATGGAAGCGGCCGACCGGCGCCAGGTTGAACATCGTGTAGAAGGTCGCGACCTCATAGGCGCGGATGTTCGGCATGCCGAGATAGCGGGCGACATATTCGATCACCGGGATCGGCAGCCAGCCTTGGGTGCTCGTCTCCGCCCCGATCTGCCGCTGGGCGAGGTCGAGCAACGGAATGACCGCGCTCTGCTGCCGCCCCGGCGGATAACGGCCGATCACGGTCTTGGCCCGCGTCTCGTTCTCCTTCGTGAAGGCGAACGAGCCCCAGCGCTCGCGGATTTCCGGGCTGTCGGAAAGGCGCTTGGCTTCAGCCATCAGGCGCTGCCTTCTTCGCCCGCCGAGCCTCGAACCAATCGATGCAGCTCAGAACCGCGCGGACGGTGCCCGCCAGCAGATACATCACGACCGCTATGAATAGGGCGCGGATTGGCACTTCACTCTCAACAGAGAGCTGCGCGACGACGGTCACGGCAATCAAGAGGCCCATGGCGATGAGCACCGGCATCACGCCCAGAGCGGTCCACCAGACGGTGCGTGGAAGCTCCTCCATCTTCACCGGTCCACCTCCCCGAAGACGATATCGAGCGCGCCGAGGATGGCAGTCACATCGGCCAGCATGTGGCCGCGGCTCATGAAATCCATCGCCTGGAGGTGGGAGAAGCCAGTCGGCCTGATCTTCACCCGGTACGGCTTGTTGGTGCCGTCGGCGACCAGATAGACGCCGAACTCGCCCTTGGGGCTCTCCGTCGCGACGTAAACCTCGCCGGCGGGCACGTGGAAGCCCTCGGTGAACAATTTGAAGTGATGGATGAGCGCTTCCATCGACATCTTCATTTCGCCGCGCTTGGGCGGGAAGACCTTGCGGTCCATGCTCGCTACCGGCCCCTCCGGCATCTCCTTCAGGCACTGCTTCATGATGCGGATCGACTGCCGCACCTCCTCGACCCGGACCATGAACCGGTCGTAGCAATCGCCGCGCGTGCCGACCGGAACATCGAAGTCCATCCGGTCATAGACTTCGTAGGGCTGCGACTTGCGCAAATCCCAGGGAATGCCGGCGGCGCGGATCATCGGCCCGGAGAAGCCCCAGGCCAGCGCGTCCTCCTTCGACACCGTCGCGATGTCGACATTGCGCTGCTTGAAGATGCGATTGTCAGCGACCAGGCTGATCGCGTCCTCGAACAGGTGCATCCGGTTGTCGAGCCAGTCGGCGATGTCGGTGAGCAGCTTCAGCGGCAGGTCCTGCCTGACGCCGCCCGGGCGGAACCAGTTGGCGTGCATCCGCGCGCCGGACGCCCGCTCGTAGAAATTGAGCGTGTCCTCGCGAAGCTCGAACATCCACAGGTTCGGCGTCATCGCGCCGACGTCCATCACATGGCTGCCGAGATTGAGCATGTGATTGGAGATGCGGGTCAGCTCGGCGAAGAGGACGCGGAGATACTGGGCCCGGAGAGGCACTTCGAGGCCCATCAATTTCTCGATCGCCAGCACGAAGCTGTGCTCCATGCACATGGGCGAGCAGTAATCGAGGCGATCGAAGTAGGGGAGCGCCTGCAAATAGGTCTTATATTCGCACAGCTTCTCGGTGCCGCGGTGGAGCAGGCCGATATGCGGATCGACCCGCTCGATGATCTCGCCGTCCAGCTCCAGCACGAGGCGCAGCACGCCGTGCGCGGCCGGGTGCTGCGGGCCGAAATTGATCGTGTAATTGCCGTCCGCGACATCGGTCGCGCCGGCCGTGCCGATCTCGACGGTGCGGGTGCCGGGGGCATCGGTCATGTGCCCTCCCCGCCCTTCGGCTTGCGCTTGCGCGTCGTCGTCGCGGCGGCCTTGTTCGCCTTCGCGCCGGCGCCGGTCTGGCCGCCATGATCGGTCGTCTTGGGCGTCGGCCGCGGCGCGGCGGCCTTCACCTGCTCCGGCTTCTTGATATCGTCGGCCTTCAGTGGGCTCGGCGCACCGGGCGCCTCGGGCTGCGCCTTCTCGTCGCCCGGCATCACATATTCCGCGCCCTCCCAGGGGGACAGGAAATCGAAATCGCGGAAATCCTGGGCGAGGCTGACCGGCTCGTAGACGACCCTCTTCTCCTCCTCGGAATAACGCAGCTCGACATGGCCGGTGAGCGGGAAATCCTTGCGCTGCGGATGGCCGGTGAAGCCGTAATCGGTGAGGATGCGCCTGAGGTCCGGATGGCCGGCGAAGGCGACGCCGTACATGTCGAACACTTCGCGCTCCAGCCAGCCGGCGACTGGGTAGACGCCGGTGACGGTCGGGACCGCATGATCCTCGTCGGTCGAGACGCGGACGCGCAGTCGATGGTTCCTGGTCACCGACAGCAAATGATAAACCACCTCGAACCGCTCGGCCCGCTCGGGATAGTCGACCCCGGCAATCTCCATCAGCTGCTGATATTCGAGCTCGTCGCGCAGCTTGGTGAGAACGTCGGCGACGCTCTCCCGCGCCACATCGATCGAAACCTCACTCACCTCGTTCTTGGCGGAGACGAAGGCGTCGCCGATCGCGGCCCTGACGGCATCGACGATGCCCTCGCGGGCCGGAACGAGAGGCGCGGGACTTGTCATGCCGCTCCCGTCAGATCGTGCCCGAAGCACAGCACATGTCCGTCGATGTCGCGCACCATGGTTTCACGCATGCCATAGACCTGGTCCTCGGGCTCGAGGATGATCTCGGCGCCCTTCGCCTTGAACTCGGTGTAGAGCGCGTCGGCGTCGCTGACATAGAAATAGGCGTCGATGCGGCCCTCGTGATCGCCGTTCGGATGGACGCCTTTGCTCGGCTCGGCCTGGCTCAGCATAACGTCGCAGCCATCGCGCCTGGCGATACAGAACACCGGCGGATCGCCCCACATCTTTGGGCTGCGGAAGCCGAGCTTCTCCGCATAATAGTCGTGGGCCTTCACGACGTCGGCAACGAGCAGCACCGGCGCGATGCCAAAAATCTGCCGCTCCTCGCTCACCGCTCGATCGTGCCTTCGCGGCGGATGCGGCGCTGGAGCTGCATGATGCCGTACAGAAGCGCCTCGGCGGTCGGCGGGCAGCCGGGGACGTAGATGTCGACCGGCACGATCCGGTCGCAGCCGCGCACGACGCTGTAGCTGTAATGATAATAACCGCCGCCGTTCGCGCACGAGCCCATCGAGATCACGTAGCGCGGCTCGCTCATCTGGTCGTAGACCCGCCTGAGCGCCGGCGCCATCTTGTTGCAGAGCGTGCCGGCGACGATCATCACGTCGCTCTGGCGCGGGGACGCGCGCGGCGCCGCGCCGAACCGCTCGAGGTCGTAGCGCGGCATGTTCACATGGATCATCTCGACCGCGCAGCACGCCAGCCCGAACGTCATCCACCAGAGCGAGCCGGTCCGCGCCCACTGGAACAGGTCCTCGGTCGACGTGACGAGGAAACCCTTGTCGCTGACTTCGGTCCGGATCTGGTTGAAGGTGTAGGCGTCGGGTGGCGTGGCGCCATCTGGGGTGTTTGGGGCGAGCGCCGCCATCGGCTGCCCCCGGGCGTCAAGGATCACTCCCATTCGAGCGCCCCTTTCTTCCAGGCATAAACGAGACCCAGAACAAGCTCGGCGAGGAAGATCATCATCGCGAACCAGGCCGTCCAGCCGAGATCGAACACGGTCACCGCCCAGGGGAAGAGGAACGCCGCCTCGAGATCGAAGACGATGAACAGGATCGCGACCAGGTAGAAGCGGACGTCGAACTGGGCCCGGCTGTCCTCGAAGGCGGGAAAGCCGCACTCATATTCGGTGAGCTTGTCCGGATAAGGCTTGTTCGCGCCGGTCAGCCGCGAGACCAGCATCGGCAGCACGACGAACGCCGTCGACAGGCCGAGCGCGACGGCCAGGAACAGCAGGATCGGCAAATAATCGGCAGCCACCGATGCCACGGATACATTCCCCAATGCGATGAATCGCCGCGGCTTTAGGGCAGCCGCCCCGCCCCCGCAACCGCCGAGCGGGGGTTTCCCGCGGCGTTTTTCCGGCTCTAGCGCGGCAGGCGCGCGGCACGAATCGCGGTCGGCCGGGTCGGTCCCTCGCCGGTTACGGCGCCGCCGGGGCCGTAACGCTCCCACTGGGCATCGGCAACGTAGAGCAGGCTTTGCCCCATGACGACGCCGAGCGTCGGCTCGCCCCAGTCGGGATGGGCGCTTTCGATGATGCGAACGGCGACGATCCGGCGGCCGTTGGGGGAGAGACGCAGGTGGAGAATGCGGCGCGGACTGGTGCCATTCTGGATGGCGATCAGGCCGCCGCGAAACCAGGAGAGGCCGTCAATCCCGTCGAGCATGGTCGCGACATCGGATTCGAGGCGAGCCATGTCGCCGCTTTGCGGGTCGATGATGGCGAGGCCGCGGACATAGTCGGAGGCGTAGAGCCAGCGTCCCGAAGGCGCCATCGCCAGGCCCTGCGGATTGACCAGCCGGCCCGGCGGCACCAGCACCGACAAGGTCGATTCCGCGGGCCGGGCGCGATAGATGGCGCCGCTCGCCGGATCGCTGGCATAGAGCGTGCCGGAGAGGTCGACGGTGAGGTCGGCCGGCGATCCGCCCTCGGGCGCGGCGATCCGCCGCACCTCGCGCAATGTGTTGCGATCGACCGCGATCAGGCCCCGGAAGGCGGTCTCGGGCGCGGGGGTTTGCTCGACCCGCCCCGAGGCGACCCAGAGCAGCCGGTAGATGCCGCCGGTGCGCGGATCGAGCGCCAGCCCGAACAGGCTGCCCGCGCTCGCGATCGGCACCCTTCGCCAGCGTCCGCCGCCGTGGACGAGCAGCGAGCGGTCGACCACCGTGGTTGCGAACAGGCGCCGGTCCGCCGGGTCCCAGGTTATGCCTTCGACGAGCCGGTGGTCGGCCGGCACCAAAGCCGCGAGCCGGCTCGCCTGCACCCGGGACCGATTGCCTTCGAGGCGCAGCCGCAAGGCTTCGAGGTCGGCCGCGGACAGGTGCGGCGCCAGCAGGGCCATGGTGGCCGCCGAGGGCGCATAGCCGCTCTGCGCGAGCCGCCACAGCGCCACCCGGACGGCGGCGGCATCCCCGCGTTCGTGCGCCGCCGCGAGCATCTGACGCTGAGCTGTCGCGCTGTACGGAAAGGCCTCCGCAACCAGGGCCGCGGACGCGTTGGCGGGAGGCCAGGCGTCGGGAACCGCCAGCTGCGCGGCGGCTGCCTGGCAGAGCAGCGACGCGGCGAGTAACAGCTGCAGGCAGCGCGCTCCGCGCCGTCTTAGGTCCGCAGCGCTCCAGCGAGCAGCTTGTGCAGCCGGGAGTGCAGCGCCTCGTTCGCGGCCAGCACCTGGCCCTTGGCCGGATCGGCGCTGCCGCCGCGAAAGTCGGTTACGAAGCCGCCGGCCTCGCGCACCAGGATCAGGCCCGCCGCGATGTCCCAAGGCTGGAGCTCCTCTTCCCAGAAGCCGTCATAGCGGCCGGCCGCCACCCAGGCGAGGTCGAGCGCTGCCGAGCCGAAGCGGCGGATGCCAGCGACTTCCGGACCAACCGCCGCCATTATTCGCTGAAACCGCTCCAGGTCGCCATGCCCCTTGTAGGGCACGCCGGTCGCGATCAGCGCCTCGGAAAGGTCGCGACGCGAGGACACGCGCAGCCGCCGGTCCTGCAGCCAGGCGCCCCGCCCCTTCTCGGCCCAGAAGCTCTCGTCGGTGATCGGATTGTAGACCAGTCCGTGACTGATCTCCCCCCACCCCTGCCCGCCGGGCCTCGCCTCCTGCACCGCGATCGAGATCGCGAAATGCGGGATGCCGTGGAGGAAATTTGAGGTGCCGTCGATCGGATCGATCACCCAGCGCGGCTTGTTGGGGTCGCCCTCGATCGCCCCGCCCTCTTCCAGCAGCATCCCCCAGTCGGGCCGCGCATGGCGCAATTCCTCGACCAGCGTCCGCTCCGCCTGCTCGTCCGCCATCGAGACGAAGTCCGCCGGCCCCTTGCGGCTGACCTGCAACTGCTCGACCTCGCCGAAGTCGCGCCTGAGCCGCGGCGCCGCCTTGCGCGCGGCGCGCGTCATAACGGTGATGAGGCCGGAATGGCTGACCAAGTTTCTATTCTCCCCCCTCCCGCTTGCGGGAGGGGCCGGGGGTGGGTCTGAGAGGCGGCTGGCCCACCCCTCAATCCCCTCCCGCAAGCGGGAGGGGAGGAAAATCAGTCGGCACGCCTCACATAGGTCTGCTCGTAGACATCGACGACGATCTTCGTGCCGGCCGAGATATGGGGCGGGACCATGACGCGCACGCCGTTGTCGAGGATCGCCGGCTTGTAGCTGGACGAAGCGGTCTGCCCCTTCACCACCGCGTCGGCCTCGACGATGGTCGCCTCGATCGTGTCGGGGAGCTGCACGCTGATCGGTCGCTCGTTGTAGAGTTCCATGATCACGTCCATGCCGTCTTGCAGGAAGGCGGCGGGCTCGCCGATCAGGTCCTCGGGCAATGACACCTGCTCGTAATTGTCCTTGTCCATGAAGACGAGGCTGTCGCCGTCGTGGAACAGGAACTGGAAATCCTTGGTGTCGAGCCGGACGCGCTCAACTGTCTCCGCCGAACGGAAGCGGACGTTATTTTTCCGGCCGTCGATGAGGTTCTTCATCTCGACCTGCATATAAGCGCCGCCCTTGCCGGGCTGGGTGTGCTGGATCTTCACCGCCCGCCAGATGCCGCCTTCATACTCGATGATGTTGCCGGGACGAATGTCCACGCCGCTGATTTTCATGTGTTGCTCGCTTCGCTCGATGGCGGTGCCAGCCCGCTCCCCCTCCCAGCCTCCCGATAGCGTCCACCATGTCGGGAGGCTGGGAGGGGGAGCGGGCCGGAGCCGTACCGAAGAAAGTCGCCGCGCCCTAGCGCGAAGCCATCCGACCGGCAAGGAGCGGATAGGGATTGACCGGCGTGCCCTGCCACCAGCGGTCGGCCGGGCCCATCCGGCTGATCGCGAAATGGAGGTGCGGGGCCGTCGCGGAGGCGTTGCCGGTCGAGCCGACAAAGCCGATCGGATCGCCGCGCCTGATCCGTTGACCCTGCTGAAGGCCCGGCGCATAGCCGTCGAGATGGGCGTAATAATAGGTCCAGGCGCCATCGACCGAGCGGACATAGGCGGTGATGCCGCCCAGGCCCCGGCTGGCATGCAGCCGCTCCACCACTCCATCCGCCGCGGCGACGACCGGGGTACCGCGCGGGGCCATGATGTCGATCGCATTGTGCCGGCGGGCGCCGCCGCCGCGCGAGGCGCTGAACGTGTCGGTCAGCCGCGCCATCGGGATGCCGACAACCGGGATCGCGAGGCCCGACGGCGTGATCGAAGGCGTCGATGGCATGCCCGAAGGCGTCGGCGGGCTGCGGCCGAGCGCCGCGTCGATCTCGGCTTCGCTGGGCCCGTCGTCGGGCTTCCACGGCTGCGCGGCGAGCGCCGAGCCGCAGAAGAGAAGCAGGAACAGGCTGTTGCGAACCCCCGTCACGAACCCGATGATAGCGGCAACGACCCTAATGACCAGTTTACGCGGCGCAGCGATGTCCGTTTCGGCGACGGTTCGTTCCGGATCGGCGATGAAAGCGCAGGCAACATGCGCCTGCCTTGCCAGCAGCAACCGGAATTGGTAGTTAAACGTGCCTTGCAAGTGAGTATTCATGCCGAAGCTGAAGGCGCCCCGTTCCGGATGTCCGATCGCCACCTCGCTCGATCTGGTGGGCGATCGCTGGACGCTGCTCATCGTCCGCGACATGATCGGCGGGAAGACGAAGTTCGGCGATTTCCTGCGTTCGCCGGAGGGGATCACCACGAACGTGCTGACCGAGCGGCTCGGCGCGATGGAGCGCGAAGGGCTGATCGAGCTGGCGCCCTACAGCCGGCGGCCGCTGCGCTACGAATATCGGCTCACCGAAAAAGGACGGGCGCTCTGGCCGGTGCTGCAGGCCTATTGCCGCTGGGCGAACGGTTGCATTCCCGGGACCTGGATCATGCCGTTCAGCTTCATGCGGCCGGTCGGCTGAGCGGCTCCCCGAACGCCGCGACCGCGGCCGCCGGCCCGCCGCCGGCGTTCCAGACCGCGCCGCACACGGCGAGGAAATCGGCGCCAGCCTCGACCAGCGGCCGGGCATTGTCCGGCGTGATGCCGCCGATCGCGACGCAGGGCAGCTCGAACAGGCTCGACCACCAGGTCAGGATCGACGGATCGGGGCGGTGATGCGTGTCCTTGGTCGTCGTCGGGTAGAAGGCGCCGAAGGCGACATAGTCCGCCCCGGCCTCCCCGGCCTCCATCGCCAGATGCCGGCTGTCGTGGCAGGTGACACCGATCTGCGCGCCGGGGCCCAGGAGCCGCCGCGCCTCGCGCGG
>NZ_JBQTIN010000004.1:0-3675 GCF_052388015.1 Sphingosinicella sp. | reverse complement strand
GCCGTCCGCGACTTGCAAGCCGGCTGCGCGGGTGAAGCGGCTGAACGTCGCGCCCTTCTCACCCCGAAAACGCCTCCCTCAACCCAACCGGCGCCCCCGCCACCGCCACGTCCGGCGCCGCCTCGATCCGGTGGACCTTGCGCGTTTCCTGCCAGAGCTCGACGGCCTGCTCGATTTGCCGCGACTTCGCCTCGGCGACGCCCTCGACATCGTCGTCGGCGTGAAATTCCTCGACGCTCTGGATATGCCCGCTCGATCGGTTGAGATGATAGAGACGGTAATAAGGCATGGCTCGCTCCTCGTTTTCGACGGGAGCGCGACGCTTTGTCTCTCGGTCGCCAGCATGCCGTTCGGATCTGGCGATGGAGCCTTCATAGCGGATATTTCGGGGGGGCGTGCTGATCTGCATCAGGGACGGCATTTTCTTTCGGCCCTCTCCCTTGGCCCATGATCGGAACAAAGCGCTTTCCTACAATGCCTTCTTTGTGGCCTAAGCTGGCGGATGAACGACTCATCCGATCCCGCCGGCGGCGATCCGCTCCTTCCCGCCTTCGTCGCGGACGACCCGGGCCCCACCCCCATGGCTACCGCGAACATTGGGACCATTCGCCGCGCGAAGGTGACGTTTTTGCGGGCGACGTACCGTGACTTTCGTCACCTTTGCCCGAACGATAAGGATGCCCGCCAGCCATGACCTACGCCAAGGACGCCGCCCCGCCCTTCTACCACGGCACCCGCGCCGACCTCAGCGTCGGCGATCTGCTCGCGCCCGGCTTCGGCTCCAATTATCAGGCGCAGAAGCTGTCCTGGATCTACTTCTCCGGCACGCTCGACGCCGCCATCTGGGGCTGCGAGCTGGCCAAGGGCCCGGACGATTGCGAGCGCATCTACATCGTCGAGCCCACCGGAGCGTTCGAGGACGATCGCAACCTCACCGACAAGAAATTCCCCGGCAACCCCACCGCCGCCTACCGCTCCCGCGAACCCTTGCGGATCGTCGGCGAGGTCGAGAGCTGGGAGCCCCATCCCCCCGAGCGCCTCAAGGAGATGAAGGACTTCCTCGCCCGGCTGGAAGCCGAAGGCGACATGAAGATCATCGATTAGGCCCCGCGAGCATGCGCGCCCGCAATCCGCTCTATGTGATGGCCAAGCCGCCGCCCGACGTTGCGGCGCGGATCGCCGCTCTGCCGCGCAACGATCCCAGGCGCGGGCCGGAGCTGCTCCACGTCACCTTGCTGAAGCTGTTCGATCTCCATTTTGCACCGCCCGACTGGCTGCCCCGCACGATCGCCGCGCTCGACGCCTTCCGGGCCGCTCCCTTCCCCCTCGCCTTCGACCGGATCGAGGCGCGCAAGGCCGTGACGCTCCGCACCCGCGCGCCGCTCCCCGAAGCCCGCGCCTTCCAGGCGGCCCTGGTCCGCCACCTGCTCGAGCATCGCGCGCCCCTGATGCTCGGCACCACGCCCGAGCCGCACCTCACCATCGCCTATCGCGACGACCGCCAGGGATCGCGCAAGATCGAGCAGATCGGCTGGACGGTGGACGAAATCCTCCTGATCGAAAGCGTCGTCGGCAAGACGACGCATGTCGAGCATGGCCGCTGGCCGCTCGCCGCCGGGCCGGCCTGATGCCCTATCTCGCTCATATCGCTTTGGTCGTCCGCGACTATGACGAAGCGATCGCTTTCTATGTCGGCAAGCTCGGCTTCACCCTGGCCGAGGACAGCTACCAGCCGGAGCAGGACGCCAAAGCGATTTCGAGCCGGGCCGATAGCCCCGGCGACTCGGAAATCGCGGCAACGGGAAAAAGATGGGTCACGATCCGCCCGCCGGGCGCGCCCGAACACGCCACCACCATCCTCCTCGCCCGCGCCTCGACGCCGGAGCAGGCGAAGTTCGTCGGCGATCAGGCGGGCGGGCGCGTCTTCCTGTTCCTCGCCACCGACGATTTCGAACGCGATTTTGCCGCCTACACGGCCGCCGGGATCGAGTGGGTCCGGCCGCCCGCCGATTACGATTATGGCCGGGTCGCCGTCTTCCGCGATCTTTACGGCAACCTCTGGGATCTGGTGCAGTTCAGCCGTTGACGCCAGCCTCAGCTCTTGGCGCCGCTGATCAGCCCCTTCTGCGTGGGGTTCGAGGCGTTCGTCTTCGGCTTTTCCGCCTTGGGCTTGCGGATTTCCCTGTTCGATTTCTTCTGGCCCTTGGCCATCATCTCGTTCCTTCGCGCTGGAGAGACGGCGGCCCTACCCCCTTTCCCCGCCAAAGGCGCGCTTTATCGCCGCGCGCGAAGCACCGCGCCCCGTATCTCTCCCGAAACAAATCCCGCGCCGGGCCGCACATTTTGTGCTATCCTCCGCGCCCGGAGAGGACGTGCCGATGCTCGATCCGGATCTGCCCGTCGAACGGGTCGCCGACGCCTATCGCCAGTGGCGCGAGACGAAGGGCATGAGCTCCGATCTGTTCCTCGATCTGATGGCCGAGGAGATCGAGATGCGATCGGTGCTGGAGCCGGCGCTGCCCGACGATCTCGCCGCCGATCGCAAGTCGCGTGGGCAAGCGCGGGAATATTTCGCCATCGTCCTCCGCGATTGGGAGATGATCGATTTTCCGCAGGAAAAGATCGTCGCCGACGGCGACACTTTGGTCTGGATCGGCCGCTGCTCCTGGCGCCACCGCCGCACCGGCCAGGAGATCGACACGCCCAAGGTCGACATCTGGACGTTCGAGAACGGCAAGGCGATCCGCTTCTTCGAGATGTTCGACAGCCTCGGCTTCGCCCGGACCGCGGTGTTGATCTGAGGGCGCGGCGGCTGGAGATCCGGCGCTCCGGACAGGCGTGGCCGTCTCACCCTGATGGCCAATCACCCGTTCGGGCGATGGACGCGCCGCGCCGCGCGCCGCATGCTCCACCGGCATCGACCCCACAGGAGACCCGCCATGCCGCTGACCGACGCCCGCCCGATCGCCATGATCACCACCCGCGACCGCAAGGTGGCCGAGCCGTTCTACGGCGAGACGCTCGGCCTCGCGCGCCTGCCCGGCGACGATTTCGCCGCGGTCTACGATCTCGCCGGCATGCAGCTCCGCCTGACCGAGGTGCCGACCTACGAGGCGTCGGCCTGGCCGCAGCTCGGCTGGGAGGTCGCGGATATCGACGCCGCCGTCGCCGCGCTCGACGGCAAGGGTGTCAAGATGAACATCTATGAAGGCCTCGGCCAGGACGCGCGCGGCATCTGGACCTCGCCCGACGGCGGCTGCAAGGTCGCCTTCTTCAGCGATCCCGACGGCAACGGCCTCAGCCTGACGCAGAATCTCTGAGGCCTCAGGCGCCCCTCGGCTGCTTCGAGCCGTTCAGCGCGATCGCCTCGCGGACCAGCGCCGTCAGCGCCTCGCCGTCGATCTCCTCGCCCTCGCGGACATCGATCGCGCGGCGCGTGCCGCCATCGAGGCTGGAGTTGAACAGGCCCGTCGGATCGTCCAGCGCCGCACCACGGGCGAAGGTCAGCTTGACCTTGTCGCCGTAGGTCTCGCCGGTGCAGATGATCCCTTCATGCTCCCACACCGGCACGCCCAGCGGATTGGCCGCCTTGCGCCATTTCACGCCCTCGGTCACCTCCGGGTCCGCCGCCCGGATCAGCGTCCGCAGCCTCGACAGGGCCTCGCCCCGCCAGTC
>NZ_JBQTIN010000003.1:0-5937 GCF_052388015.1 Sphingosinicella sp. | reverse complement strand
CCCGCCTCGTTTCGCCGCCGAAAGCTGAAGCGGGGCTGAACTGCCTCCTCTGGAACTCGCTCATCTCGAGCGAAGTCGAGAGATCAGGCGCCTTCGGGATATTTCTCGTTCATATAGTCGAGCGCGTAGGCGGTCAGCTCTTCCAGCACACTCTCGTCGACGTCGCTCAGCCGCTTGATGTAGAGGCAGGACTTACCGCTCTTGTGCTTGCCGAGTCTGGCGAGAAACGCGTCCTGCGCCGTGGATTGGGTGAGGACATAGAGCACCAGCTCGGTCTTTCGCGGCGAGAAGCCGAGGCGGCACATGGTCCCCCAGTTCTTGCCGCACGGATAGCGATAGGTGCCGAAGCCGATGATGCTCGGCCCCCACATCACGGCCGGCTCACCAGTGATGCGCTCCATCATCGCGCGCACCGTCTTCGCATCCTCGCGCCGCTGCGCGTCAGGCACGGCGTCGATGAAGGCGTCGACCGAGACCTCGGTCGGCCTGGTCTTGAGTTCCAGCTCAGCCATGCGCCCTCCCTATCGCCGGGTGAAGTTCCAGCTCCGCTCCCCGGACCCATCGATCGACGAGATGAACGCGGCCATCGATCGCCCGAACCGGCGATAGCGGATGCGCTGCGGGTAGTCATGCGCGGGATTCTCGAAGGTCGCGCTGGTCGCGTCATGGGCGACGAGGCGGAAACCGACCGCCGCCCCTCCCTGCGGCTGGGCGAAATAGGTCGGCGTGCCGTCCGCGCCCGGCGCGATGCGCAGGAACTCGAACTCGCTGCCCACATTCTCGCGCGTCGAGCGGCTGAAGCCGAGCATCATGCCGTCGCGCGGCGTCGACCATGTCTCCTCCGTCCAGCGGCCGTCCCCCGACGCTTCCCAGCGCCCGCTCATCCAGGCGAGATCCTCGACGCTTGCCGCCGGTGGCGCCGCCTGCCCCATCAGCAGCATGGCCGCGCACGCGATCATCAATCTCTTCATCGTCCCCTCCACTTCGTCACCCCAGCGAAGGCTGGGGTCCATGCCGAGTCAGAATGATGCCAGCCTTCGCTGGCATGACGGCAATGGGGACTTCTATCTCCACTGCCGACCGGGTCTTGAACCAATGCGACAGGCGGATGAAGATGCTACCGTGGACTATCGCGAACAGGCGCCGCCGCCGCACCTCGCCGGCCTGATCAAGACGCGCTGGACGCTGGCCGGCAGCGGCGCAGCGGACGAATGGACGGAACAGCAGGCGACGCCGGACGGCTGCGTCGAGATCATCTGCCGCCGCGCCGGCCGCTCGCGCTGGAACGGTGACCAGCCGGCGAGCTTCGCGGTCGGCCTGATCGAGAAGCCGGAGCCTTTCGAGATCAGCGGCGATTCAAGCTTCGAGGGGCTCCGCCTCTGGCCCTGGGCCTGGTCGCTGACCTTCGGCCTGCCGCTCGCCGCGCTGCGCGGCCGCTGGCTGCCGTTCGAGGCGCCGGATTTCGGCGCGATCGAGGCCCGGCTCGCCGAGACGGGAAGGCTGAACGCGATCGGCCAGGCCATCGTCGCCGCCGAGAGCGTCGCCCAGATGAGCGACACGACCGGCATGAGCCCGCGCACTCTCCAGCGCTGGTTCGCGGTCCATGTCGGCCTGCCGCCGCGCCGCTATTTGCGCCTGCTCCGCTTCCAGCGCGCCTTCGAGACCGCGCCCGGCCAGCCCTCGCTCGCCGGCCACGCCGCCGAGCAGGGCTTCGCCGATCAGGCGCACATGGCTCGCGAGTTCCGCGAACTGGCCGGCACCTCCGCCCGCGCCGCCCGCCGCGGCGCCAAAGGGCCCTTCTTGCCTTAGCCCGCCAACAAATGAGTCATCCCGGCGAAAGCCGGGACCCATGAACGCGGCGCCTTCGGCGTAACGACAAGCGCGTCGCCTCGCTAAGCCGGACGGTGTTCATAGGTCCCGGCTTTCGCCGGGATGACTTTCGAATACCTAGCGCGGCCGGCGGAAGCGGTAGACGAACCGGTCGGTCCGGCCCCGGATCGAGGGGTTGAAGACGTTGACCGAGCGGTCGTCCTGCGGGTTGGCGAGCATGGCGCTCTCGCCGTCGAAGACGAAGCCCGCGCGCTCGAAGTCGGCCCGCACCGTCGCCGGCAGGATGCGGTGCGTCGCCTCGACCTCGGCCCGCGTCTCGCGGCCCGGCGCCGCGACATGGTCGATCACCGCGACGATGCCGCCCGGCCTGGTCGCCCGGAACAGCGCCTGCGTCACCGTGTTCGGATCGATCCGCGGCAGGTTGAACTGGGCGCTCTCCCAATATGCGTCGTGATAGACGAGGTGGAGCATGACGAAATCATAGGTGTCGGCCGGGAAGGACAAGGCCGTCGTCGGGCTCGAGAAGAAAGCGGTGTTGGGCGAGCGCTGCCGGATCGCGGCCGCGGCGTCGCGGATTTGCGGCCGGGCGGCGAAGAAGGACGAGTTCCATCCCGTCACCGATCCGGTCGGCCCGACGGCGCGGGCCATGATCTCGGCATAATAGCCGGTGCCGGTGAAGTAATCGAGGACGCGGTCGCCGCGCCTCAGCCCCAGCCAGCGCAGCACCTCCGCTGGTCGCCGCACGGCGTCGAGGTTCGTCGCCGCCTCCGGCCGTCCCGGCGCGTTCACCGCGGCGGCGAAGTCCGGCGCGCCCCGCTGCGCCTCGGCGGCGGCGAGCGGCGCGGCGGCGATGGCAAGAGCGACCAATGCGCGCTTCAGCATGACGAATTCTCCCCGTTTCGAGATGGAAACGATCTACCACCCCGACCGGTCATGCCCAAGCCCGTTCGACGGATCGCCGGCGCCCTTCGACCGATGGCGACCGGCAGTCCGGGCCCTGCCGCCATGCGCCGGCCCATATGCCGGCGGTGCGGCGACCGGGCTAGCGCACGGCGGCGGCGGGCTCCGGCAGGGCCTGAAGGCGTTCCAGCAAATGGCGAAAGGCCGGTTCCGCGGCATCGTCGCCGAGATTGGTCACCAACAGCACAGCCCTGTCCCGTGCCGGATAGAGCGTCGCCATCGCGACGAAGAAGCCGTTGCTGCCCAGGTGCCGAAGCACCGGCTCGCCATTCTCTCCGCGCGCCGCGACCCAGCCCGGCGCATAATCCCAGCCGCTCTCGGCCGGCGCATGCAGTCGTCGCCAGCTTGCCCGGCTCAGATAGCCCTCGTCGCCCCGCACGCCGCCCAGATGCGCGGCCACGAATCTCGACCAGTCCGCCAAGCTGAGATGAATGGTGCCGGCAGGGCCGGTCGCCGCCGGATTGTCGTCGCCGCGGCCCAGCGGGATACGCCGCCAGCCGCCATTCTGCCCACGGACATGGCCCAGCGGCTGATCGAGGCGGCCTGGCGTTCCCGGCGCGCCGAAGCCCGCACCGGCGAGGCCGAGCGGCGCGAAGACATGCTCGCGGACGAGCGATTCCCAGTCCCGGTCCGCCGCCCGCTCCAACATGGCACCGGCGATCAGATAGCCGGCATTGGAATAGACGGTGCGGCTGTGGGGCGCGGTGGGCGGTGGCGTCTTCATGCCTTCGCCGACCAGCCAGGCGCGCTGATCGCGGAGAGGCCCGCCGCGCGCGACCATCCGCTCCCACAGGGATTGGTCGAAGTTGTTCGGAGCGCCCGAACGGTGGCTGAGCAGCCAGAGCAGCGACAAGTCACGCCAGCCGGCGTGCATGGCGCGCCCGAGCACCTCGCCGATCGTCGACTCCCAGCGGAGCAGGCCGCGCTCGATCAGGCGGGCCGTCAGCGTCGCCGTGAACGTCTTGGTGCAGGAACCGATATGCCAGAGATCCTGCGCTGCGACCGGTGGCCCGTCAGGAATGGCGCGAAGGCCAGCAACGCCGATCGCCCGCATGCCGCCACTCGTCACGATCGCGGCGCCGAGCGCGGGGATGCCCGCCCGCGCCCGTTCGGCCTCGACCAGGGCGGTGAGGTCGCGCGCGGCGGCGGGCTGCAACGCGGCGGCCTGGCACGGGGCCAGCGCCAGGCCGATCGGCAAGGCGGCGAGGCCGAGCGAGAATGAACGGCGGCCGATCCTGCAAGGCCCTTCCCGCGCTTCGCCAGGTTCTCGGATCATGATGCCCTCCAGCCGTGAAGGCGGAACAAGCAGCAAGTTTCGCGCCATCGGATCGTCCGTTGAAAAGCGGCACTTTTCCGCCGCGCGCCGGCGAGAGCGCGTTCACCTGCGGACAGGTTCGTCCGGATACGGACAGCCGCTTCACCCACGCCACCCCGGATTATGTACCCGCGAATTCCGAGCCGCCGGGCGCGCGCACCCTGCACTTGGCTCGGCCTCGTCCGTTACTGGCAAGACCGGCCGCCGGCCGGGCTTCTGCCAGGCGGCCGATGCTCCGCCCCTCTGCCTGAGCCTCAGCTAGCGTCCGTCCGTCACGCCGCCGCCCTCCGCTCCGCCGCATGCTGGGTCATCAGCCGCATCGCCTCGTGCGCGGAGAGCGCCGCGCCCTCCTGCCAGAAGACGACATAGGACAAATGCTCGCCGGCGAAGAAGATCGGCCCTTCCGGCCGCAGCAATTCGGTGTAGCGCTGGCCGCGCCCCTGCGGGGCAAAGTCCTGATGGATCGGACCGACGCCTTCCGACCAGGGCGTCAGCCCCCAGCCGACGGTGACGCCCTTGGCCAAATCCCGCGCGTGTCCCGGGTGCATCCGCTCGACCACCTCGCGGCATACCCGCATCCGCTCGGCATGGCTCATCGCGGTAAATTCCTGGGGATGATTCTGGCCGGTCCAGCCGGCCGCATAGGCCGCGACCAGAATGCCCTTGTCCGAATGCCAGCCGCCCGACGGATACATCAGATTCTCATTATGCTGGTCGGTCCAGCCGAGCCCGCCGTAAATTCCCTCCGCTTCCCAGAAGCGCGGGCTTTCGAACGCCACCTTGACGCTCGGAAGGTAGGGCACGTCGCGGATCGCCGCCTGCTTGGCGGGCGAGAAGTCGCCCGGGATGCGCTGCAGCAGGTTGAGCGGCAGGGTGCAGAGGCAATAGTCCGCCTCGGTCGCCTGGCGTCCCGGGCCATGCTCGATCCGCACCCTTTCGCCTTGCCGGCGGATCGCGGTCACTGGGCTGTTGAGCCGCACCGCAGGCCGCACCTGCTCGTAAATCGCGTGCGCGATCCGGTCCATGCCGCCGACCGGCTGGAACATCGGCGCCTGCTGGTCGAAAAACTCCTCGAAAACGAGCGGCAGCCCCGCCGCCGGCCGGGTCATCAGGTCGGTCAGCTGGAGCGGCGGCGCCGGCCGGCCGGAAGTGTCGTAGCCGCCCGGCAATTCCGCATAGCCCGACTGGCCGGCGGGCGTATATTCGCCCTGCTGGTTGAGGTCGCCATAGAAAGCGAGGAAGCCGCGCAGCGCGCTATGGTCGCCCGTCCCCAGCTCCTGGTCGAGCGCGTGCCGGTCGATCGCCTTGCTGAGCAGTTCGGCGAACCGCCCGCGCACCCCGTTCCGGATCTGCCGGTCCTCGAAAATCCGCCCGCCGAAATCCCAGCGCGCCGCCCGGTTCGAATTGACCATCACCTCGATCGGCACGCCGAGGCGCCGGGCATAGCCGAGGATCGTGTGGTGGACGTGCGGGATGCGCGCCGCGCCGGCGTTGAAAGAGAGCCCCCGGTCGAACTGGCAGATTTGGTCCTCGCGCCCGGTCTGGACGATCCGGTCGCCGCCGCGCAATGTCCACACCCGCCCGCCGATCCGGTCCCGCGCCTCCAGCACGGTTACATTCCAGCCCGCCTGCCTGAGCTCATAAGCGGCGACCAGCCCGGAGATTCCCGCCCCAAGGATGACGACGCTGCGCCCGCGCCCCGATCCGTTCGGCAATTCGAACGGCTCGGCCGAAGCCGGCTCGGCGAGCAGCCCCATCGCCTGCATGCCGAGGAAGACGGCGCTGGCGCCGCCGACCGCGCCGAGCCGCTCCAGGAAATCACGCCGGGTGAT
>NZ_JBQTIN010000002.1:0-2509 GCF_052388015.1 Sphingosinicella sp. | reverse complement strand
CGCGGTCAGCCGCATTCGCGCTACGATCGATCAGCAGGAAGCGGACATTCGCGAGACGCGCGCGCGTGTCGATGCCAATCGCGACTATCTCACCAGCCGGGTGCAGGACAATATCGATCGCTACGGCTCCGATCCGCGCAACTGGCCGCAGCCGCCGGCCGAACCGCGCCAACCTGGCGGGACGCCACCGCCTCCGCCAGCACCGCCTCCGCCGCGGAGCGTCAGCCAGCCGCCGCCTCCCCCGGCGATGCCGTCGGGACCGCCCCGGCGCGGCACGATCCCGGACCCAAACTATGTCGATCCGGCCACACAGCTCCAGACACGCCCGCCGACCCAGGCGGAGCAGCGGGCACGACGGCAATCGGCCCAGGAAGCCGCGCAACGCGCCGCCGCTCAGCAGGAGGCGCAACGCCGCGCGGCGGAGGAAGCCGCGCGCCGCAACCGGCCTCCGCCGCCGCCGCCGCCGTCGTGGCCGCCGCCTCTCAACCGCCCGCCCACCGTCCTTGCCCCGGTCTACGGGCCGCCGGTCCCGAACTCGCAGATCCCGCGCGCGCGGCCGGCGAACCCGGACGATTTGAGCCTGCCTGGACGCGGTGGCAGTGGCAGAGGCGGCGGTGGTGGCGGTGGCGGATCGGAGCGGGGGCCTTTCGAATTCCGCCCGATCCCCGGCAACGCCTTCGTCGAGGGCGAGAATGACTGGCTTGGCGACGCCGCCGGCGGCGGTCCGTGGAGCGTGGGCGACAGCCTGGCCTGGGCCGATATGCTCGCGCGCATGACGCTGCGGCCGCCGACCGGAAGCGAACCCTGGCGCGGCTTCGAACGCGGCCTGCCCACGACGGTCGCCGAGCTTGAGGCGATCTACGAGGGTTGGGACATCAACACCGCGCCGCCCGGCTCGTCCGGCCGCTCCTTCTCGTCGGCCGGCAATTCGCCGCGGATGGATTGGTACTTGCCGGGCTTCGGGGCGCTGTCCGACGAGCTCGCCTTCTACGACGCGATGGGCTGGCTGTTCCGCAGCGCGAGCGAAGGCGGGCCGTGGATCGAATGGGGGCAGCTCGACCTCGCCAATGTCGCGGTGCGCGTGAACGGCAACGGCCAGCCCATGCCCGGTTCGCTCGCCGAATTCCTGCGCGACAATTACTACGTCAACTTCCCGGCCTTCTGGGACGGCGCGCTCAACTTCGACATGTGGCAGTATGATCCGATCGCCGATCGCGACCGCGAGCTGGCGCGCCTGCTCTACGGGCCGCTCTGGTCGGACCGTCCGTATCGGCTGACCTTCGACCCCACCGGACGGCTCGGCCAGTTCAGTCCCGATTCGGTGTTGGCCGGATTCCTGAGCGACCTCAGCTTCGACGACTTTCTCGTGTCGCTGTTGCGCGGCGGGATTGGCGGCCTCGACCGGCTGCGCGCCCAACCGTTCAACGTCCTGCTCACGTGGAGACAAGGAGCGTTCGACGTCGACCTTCATATGACCGGGCCGACCGGGCTACCGGACAATTCGAGGTTCCACATCTTCTACGCGGCGACTGGCGCGCTGGACCGGCCGCCTTTCGCGCAGCTGATCCGCGACTGCATCTGTCGCTCGGGCAGCGAGGCGATCCTGACCACGCAGCTGCTTCAGGGCGGCGTCTATCGCATCTCCGCGTTCAATTTCGGCAACCAGTCGACCAGTTCCACCGAGCTATCGACCAACGCGGACCTGAGACTACTGATTGTGCGCGGGGGCGCGGCGGTCAGCGTCGGCAATGGCACGACGATTCAGGGCGGCACAGTGGTGTTCGCCGGCGCGCCAACGGCCGGGCGGCCGGGCAACACCTGGGTCGGGGTCGAGATCGATCCGCGCACCGGCCAGATCCGGTTCGTCAACCGATCGGACAACAGCGTCAATGGCGACGGCACCGGGGCGGTGCTGAGCGGAAGCCGCCTGTCGCCTGCGATGCAGATGCCGCCAATGGGCGTGCCGGGAGCGAGGCAGGGTGGCCCGGAGCAATAAGGCCTTCGCCCTGCTCGCGCTGACGCTGCTGGCCTGGCCGGCAGCCGCGTCGGCGCAGGCCGTGCCCGATCCGCGCATCGACCAGCGGGTGCGCCAGGTGACGCCGGCCGAGGACGAGGCGCGCCGACGGGAGGAGGAGGCGATCCTCACCGGGCGCAACGACATCATCCTGATGCGCCGGCGCCGCTTCTTCACCCTGTCGGGCTCGGCGGGGCTGAACATCACCGACAACGCCACCTTGAGCCCGGGGCGGAGCGACGGCGATGTGTTCGCCACCGCGGATGCAGGCCTGCGCTTCGGCACCCAGCTTGGTGGTCTCGTCGATATCAGTGCCGAGCTGGGCCTCAGCACCACGCGCTATCTGGACAACACATCGCTCGATCTCGTCGCGGGCTATGCGCAGGTCGCGGCGCATGTCGAGCTGATCGGCTTCGATCTCGACGTCGCCTACACACCCAACAGGGTTTGGGACGGGGATTTTGACACCCGCCAACTCACCCAGCACCGCTTCTC
>NZ_JBQTIN010000001.1:0-4080 GCF_052388015.1 Sphingosinicella sp. | reverse complement strand
GGGACGCTGCTCGAAACCTGTGGGTGCGGCTTCTTCCGTTTCCTCGACTTCGACGCGCTGGACGTGAGCAGCCGGCGGGCCTTCGCGGCAACGCGCGACGAACGCGTCGATGGCGTCCTCGGCGCCGGCCGCCAGAATCTCCACCGTCCCGTCGCGCCGGTTGCGCACCCAGCCGTTGAGGCCGAGCGCGCGGGCTACGTCCACCGCCCAGCCGCGATACCAGACGCCCTGAACGCGGCCATGGACGATGAGGCGACGCGCGATCATCCGCACTGCGCCCGGTGCAGGAGCCTGTGATCGGCGAGCACCAGCGCCAGCATCGCTTCGACAATCGGCACGGCGCGGACGACCACGCACGGATCGTGGCGGCCGGTCACGCCGAGCGCCGGCACCGACGAGGGCGGCTTGAACGCGGCGCGCACGACGATCGGATCGCCGGTCGCGATCCCACCGGTCACGCCACCCGTCATCGCGGGGTCGGCATTGTCGCTGCCCTTGGCCCGTGCCGCGGCGAAGCCGGCGCCGATCTCCACACCTTTGACCGCGTTGATCGACATCAAAGCCGCCGCCAGCTCGGCATCCAGCTTCGCATAGATCGGCGCGCCCCAGCCGGCCGGCACGCCAGTCGCGACCCCCTCGATCACGCCGCCGAGCGATTCCCCCGCCTCGCGCGCGGCCTCGATCATCGCCGTCCAACGCGCCTCGTCACTCTCGCCGCCGATCTCGATCACCCGCGCCGCGATCGTCACCCCGGGGATCACCAGCCGCGCGATCGCGCCCGCCGCCACCCGAGCCGCCGTCTCCCGCGCCGAGGCCCGCCCGCCGCCGCGCGGGTCGCGAACGCCATATTTGACGTCATAAGCCGCGTCGGCATGGCCCGCGCGTGGCGGGGCGTCGGCCGGATAGTCGGCCGGCCGCGCGTCGACATTGTCGATCATCAAGCTGATCGGCGTGCCGGTTGTCCGCCCCTCAAAGACACCGGAGAGAATGCGGACCCGATCCGGCTCCTTGCGCGGCGAGGCGAGCGGGTCCGCGCCCGGTCGCCGCGCATCGAGGAAAGGCTGGATATCGGCCGCGCTCAGCGCGAGCCCCGGCGGGCACCCGTCCACCACCGCGCCAATCGCCGGCCCATGGCTCTCGCCCCAGGTCGTGAGGCGCAGCAGCCGGCCGAAGCTGTTGACGCTCACGCCACGCTGATGTCCGGCGCGTCCTCGGCCTTCATGCCGATCACGTTGTAGCCGGCGTCGACATGGTGGGTTTCGCCGGTCACGCCCGAGGCGAGATCGGAGAGGAGGTAGAGCGCGGCGCCGCCGACATCCTCGATCGTCACGTTGCGACGGAGCGGCGAATTATATTCGTTCCACTTCATGATGTAGCGGAAGTCGCCGATGCCGCTGGCCGCCAGCGTCTTGATCGGACCGGCCGAGATGGCGTTCACCCGGATCTTGTCCGGCCCGAGGTCCATGGCGAGATATTTGACGCTCGCCTCCAGCGCCGCCTTGGCGACGCCCATCACATTGTAATGCGGGATCACCTTTTCCGCGCCGTAATAGGACAAGGTGAGCAGCGCGCCGCCCTCCGGCATCATCGCCTTGGCGCGCTGGGCGACGGCGGTGAAGCTGTAGACCGAGACGTTCATCGTCAGCAGGAAATTGTCGAGGCTGGTATCGACATAGCGGCCGCGCAGCTCGTTCTTGTCCGAAAAGCCGATCGCGTGGACGAGGAAGTCGATCCTCGGCCAGCTTTTCGCCAGCTCCGCGAAGGCGCGGTCGAGATTGGCCATGTCGCTGACATCGCAATCGACGAGGAGCGGGACGCCAAGCTCGGCGGCGAGCGGCCGCACGCGCTTCTCCATCGTCTCGCCCTGATAGGAGAAAGCGAGCTCCGCCCCCTGGGCGGACAGCGCCCTGGCGATACCCCAGGCGAGCGAGCGATCGTTGGCGAGGCCCATGATCAGCCCCCGCTTTCCGTCCATCAATCCGGCCATCATGCCTCCTTGCGCGTCCGGTCGTCGCTTTGCCCGATCAAATCCTGCTCGCCGGGCGTTTCCGCCAGCGCGGCGTTCAGCTCCGCCCCGATAACCAAGCCGAGGCCGACCAGATAGAAGAAAAACAGGCTGATCATCACCCCGGCCAGGCTGCCATAGGTCGCGTCATAGGTGAGCAGGCCGGCGAGCAGGGGCGGCAGCGCAAGGGTCGCGCCGACCCACCACAGAGTCGTCATCAGCGCCCCGGGCCATTTCGGATAGCGGCGCGAGCGATAGCGGCTCGGCGTCAGCGTGTAGAAAAGCAGATAGAGCGACAGGAACAGGCCGAGCGCGGAGAGACCGCGGGTGAGCGCGATCTGGAAATAGGAATCGAACTGCGTCGGCAGTGCGCGAGTGACGAACTCGTCGATCGCGGTGACGATGACCTGGGCGCTGAACGAGAGCAAAAGCAGCAGCACCGCGCCCATGATCAGCCCGATCGAATAGAGCCGGTAATGCCAGAAGCTCTTGCTGTAGGTCGTGCCGTAGGCGCGGCGCAGGATGTCGCGGATCGTCTCGATCAGGCTGCCGACGGTCCACAGGCCGACGATCGCGCCGAGCCAGAGCAGCAGGCCGCTGCGCGCGCCCAGCACCTCGCGCACCGGCGCGTCGAGCGTGGCGGCGACGGCGGGCGGCATGGTGGCGAGGATCACCTCGAGCGCGTGGACGCCCTCCGCCGTCCGGCCGACCGCGCTCATCAGGGCGGTGGCGGTGATGAAGAAGGGGAAGAGCGCGATCAGCGCCATGTAAGCGAGGTTTCCGGCATGGATGAACCCGTCATAATAGGCGCCGACCAGCACCCTTTTGACGATTTCCAGCATCCGGCTATGTCGCTCGGTGGGAGGCGGCGGGCGATATCCAATCCCCTGCTTGCGCAGCGCCAGCTCGGTGCGGATCACCGCCTCGCGCCGCGCCTCCGGGGAATGGGGGCTGTGGCCCTTGGCGACGAACTTCTCGGCGACGTCGTGCTGGACCGCCTCGGCCGTCGCCTCGCCGTCGGTAGGAACGGGCGGGGCGTCGTCGCTCATCGGGTCGTCAAACGCCCAGCCCCGCCCGGACGTTGCGGGAATCGCGCCAGCCTTCCGCGAAGCCGGCGAGCCCGGCATCGTCGGCGGGCAGGTCGATCATCAGGGTGACGAGCTGGTCGCCGCGCTGGCCGCTTTTGGCGGTGAAGCCCTTGCCCTTGAGCCGCAGCACCTTGCCGGAGCTCGATCCTCTGGGCACCGAGAGCATCACCGGCCCATCGACCGTCGGCACCCGGACCTTGGCGCCCACCACCGCCTCGTCGAGCGTCACCGGCAGGTCGAGCCGGATATTGTCGCCCTCGCGGCGGAAGAAGCGGTGCGGCTTGACCGTGATCGTCACGATCGCATCGCCATGGCCGGCCGGCCCCGCCTGGCCCTGGCCGGCGAGGCGGATGCGCGCGCCGTCCTCGACCCCGGCCGGAAGCTTGATGTCGAGCGTCTTGCCGCTGCTCAGGGTCACGCGCTGGCCGGCGAGCTTCGCCGCGTCCTCCAACGGAACCTCGAGCCGGTAGGCGACGTCGGGGCCCTTTTGCGGCGGTGCGCTGCGGCGGCCGAAGCCGCTGAACGGCTCGGCGCCCGCACCTGGCCGGCGCCCGCCCAGGCCGCCGAACAGCCCTTCGAACAGGTCGGAGAGGCCGCCGGCCTCGCCGCCGCCGCTGAACTCGAAGGGCTCGCCATTGGGGCCGCGGAACTCGGGGCCGCCGGCGCCGCCCCGGCCGCCGAAGCCGAACGGCATCCTGGGGTTGCCGTCCTCGTCGATCTCGCCCCGGTCATACTGGGCGCGTTTGTCCTTGTCGGTCAGGATGTCATAGGCCTGCGTGACCTTCGAGAAGCGCTCGGTCGCCTTGGGATTGTCCTTGTTCTTGTCGGGGTGCAGCTCCTTTGCGAGCTTGCGATAGGCTTTCTTGATGTCGGCCTCGTTCGCGCCGCGCGCCACGCCGAGGGTCGAATAGAGGTCGGCCATGGCTGGCTGTCTTCTCCAGCCGGCGCGAAATGTCCATCCCGCAAGCCGCTTGTGCCGGCCGGAGG